>DAOWAQ010000018.1 GCA_030634505.1 Calditrichia bacterium | reverse complement strand
ATTGATTCAGATAGTACTCCTTCTTTTACACCACCTCCCCAGGATATTAAACCTGCAGAGAAAAAATTTAGTAAGTTTGTCTCTTCAGAAAGACCCACAAGTGAAAAACCCGAACTGAAGCAAAAAGAAGATATAGAAAAGCAGGATGAAGTTACAAAACCTGTTGCTGAAAAAAAGCAGGAAAAACCGGTTGAAACCACAAAAGAAGAAATTGCAGAACCAATAACAGCTAAGGAAGAACCAAAAGAAAAACCAGTTGAAAAAATACATGAAGATATTCAGAAAGAACCAGCTGTTAAGCCTGCAGTTTCCTCTATTGAAGAGAAATCAATTGAGGAGCAAAAGCTTCAGCAAGAAAAAATAGATGAGATAGCTCCACTCCCCAAAGTCAATGAAAATTTACTTGTTGAAGCAGAAAAGAAATTGCACGAAAAAGCTGAGCATGAAGCTACTCCAATTGTAAGGAAACCTATTGAATCATTTGTTGCGTCAGAAACTATTATTGATAAACAGACGGTTGAACAGTTTTACAGAACTATTAATGATGATATTACTATAATTGAAAATATCTTAAATAAAGAACAAATCGACACTCTTAATGAAAAAAATCTGAAAAAAATTATTATTACTTTGAAGATAATTACAAAGAATCCAGTATTAAAAAAACTTGAAAGCATTAAAAGCCTTATTGTGCAAGTAATAAAAGGTGTTTCTTTCTTACATGATAATTGGGATCAGTTTAAAGATAAGAACGAAGTCCTTGAAAATACTAAAGAAATGTTGAATTACATTAAAAAAGAGAATATATTATTCAAATCCGATCTGATAGTTGAAAAAGTAAATGAACTGGGGATTAAGTTATACCGGTTAGAGAATACAATAAATCATAAAGAAGAAAAATATAATTCAGAAATAGCTTTAATTCGACAAAAAATTGTCGATAAAAAGATATTAAAAGGTAAATATATTAGCGAAGTGCTGCAAAAATCTGGTGGGGAATAGCATTCCCAACTCATATTAAGGAGGGTCAAATGGAAGGAATTCAAGTTTCAACTGAAGTTGCGGGTAGTCGAAACCACATCTCAATAATAAAAGTAGGTGGCTATATTGATACGACGACTTCTTCTGAGTTGGAACGTGCACTTGATTCACTTTTAAAACAAGGTCGGTTTTATCTGGTAGTAGATCTTGGGAATGTTGATTATATCAGTAGTGCCGGGTGGGGTATATTTATTAGTGAAATAAAATCGATCAGGGAAAATAATGGTGACTTGAAGCTAGTTCGTATGGTACCTGATGTGTATGAGATATTTGAATTATTGGAATTTCATCACATCCTTGACGTATATGATTCAGTGGATGAAGCAATAAACAAATTTGAGGTCTTAGAGTCTGCCGGTAAACCGGTTGCGAAAGAAATGACTTTTGAATCTAAACCTGCTGTCACTCCTGTTACTCCCGTATCGGAAACTCCGGTTCAAGCAGAAGCGGTTGATACTGCTGTTTCACCTGCTGTAGCAGTTCAAGAAAGTCCTGAACCTGTGGCTAACTCAAATTTACCTTTACCGGAAAAAATTAAATCAATCGTAAAAGCACATCCGGAATATGGTGCTTTTAAAATTAAGAGAGAACTTAACACCATTGAATACGGTTTTACAAAAATATCCTGGTTTAATGTCCGTGGAGAATTAGGTACACTTGGACTAAATAACAAAACTAAAAGATTTCAATTTGTAACCAGAACCTTATAGCGGGGAACCAATAAAGTCGTGGTCCTAGATATTTTATTTGTTTTAGCTGTGTCCGCAGCACTTATGTCAAACTTCTTTGGTGTGCCAGGAAATATATTGATTGCTGTCAATTCACTGATTTATGGCATTATAACAAATTTTGATTCTTTTTCTCTTACTTTTGTATTAACATTATTTATTATAATGATATTGGTAGAATTTTTGGAATATCTATTAATTGCGCTTACAGCTAAAAAATATGGCGCTTCTAAATGGGGAATAACAGGTGGAATAATTGGTGGAATAGGCGGAGCAATTAGCGGTACTTTTTTTACACCGGTTTTAGGCGCAATTATCGGTTCAATACTGGGAGTATTTTTCGGTGCGATTATTTTTGAATATTTTCGATCTTTTGATTTTAGAATGGCAGTTAAATCTGGCATTGGCGCATTTTTAGGTAAAATAGGTGGATTATCCCTTAAAACATGTGGTGCTGTAACTATGATTATAATGATTGGATATAAAATATTTTAAATTAATATAAAACTTTTTAAATTCACCCCAAATTGTATTAATGAATTTGGGGTTTTTTATTATGCGATTACTAATATTTATATTATTATTTGGATTTTTAGGATCAATTATTGGTCAGGTTAGTATTAATGATGTTACTGTTGTGCGAATTAAGTATGGCGGTGGTGGTGATTGGTATGGTAACAAAACAACTTTTATTAATATATTTGAAAAAATCCAAAATGCGACAGGTATAAAAACAACATATAAAGAAGTTACTTATTCATTGGAAGATAAAGAATTCTTTAATTATCCTATAGCCTACATCGCTGGACATGGAAATATTAAATTAACTGACAACGAAGTTAAAAGGTTACGGACATATTTGACTTCCGGGGGGTTCTTATTTGCTGATGATGATTATGGAATGGATTTATCTTTTCGACGAGAAATGAAAAAAGTTTTTCCGGAATTAAATCTTGTTGAATTACCATTTAATCATAAAATATATCATCAATTTTATAGTTTCCCTAATGGTTTACCAAAAATTCATGAGCATGATGGAGGACCTCCAAAAGGGTTTGGGTTAATTTATGAAGGAAGATTGGTTGTATATTATTCATTTAATACTGATATAAGTGATGGATGTGAAAATACTGAAATTCACAATGATCCACCGAGAAAAAGGCAATTAGCTTTAAAAATGGCTATGAACATTATTCTATATGCTCTGGGAAACTAATGATAAATATAAATGAAAAATTAAAGTACTATCATAGAAAAAAGACAGTATTAAAAATTTCTTCAGGATTATTAAATTTAGTCGTATTACTTTCAATCATATGGTCAAGTACACTTTTTCTTGATATGACATTTTATTTTTCAATACCGACGAGGTGGTTTGTCTTATTTATGAATGGTGGGTTGTCTATATTTTTATTATTTAGATTATTATTATTACCCATTATTAATTATTATTTAACAGAAAAAAATGAAAATTATTTCGAACTTACAAGTGAAATTGGTTTAAATCATCCAACATTGGACGATAGACTTACAAATATATATCAACTTGAAAATCTCACTATACCGGAATACTCAAAAAATCTACGAGACTATGCTTCCAAAAAATTTTCAGAAGAAATAAAATCTTTTGATTTTGCGAAGCATTTGAAATTTGGTGATTTTATTCTTCCAAAGCATGTGATTATTATTGTATTAGTTTCAAGTATCTTGACTTCATTCGCTTTATATGAACCAATGAGTTTATCATTAAAACGAATATTAATTCCATTTAAAGATTTTTCAAATATTCCTGCATTTTCGTTTAACGTTCAACCCGGTAATAAAAGATTGATTAAAGGTGAATCAGAAAAAATAGAAGTTTCATATTCCGGCCCTAAAATTAGTGGATGTACTATTCAATATAAAAATAATTCTGATCCCCATTGGCAATTATCTATGATGGAATCAAAAGAAAATAATTATATATTTATGATAGATAATATTAGAGATGATATAAGTTATAGAATTAAAGGATTAGTTGAAGATAATCGACCATGGTATAATAAAATATTAAGTGAAACCTACAGAATAATGACAATCACACCTCCGGAAATAAGTGACTTGCAAATTGTGATTACACCACCCAAGTATACAAAACTATCAGTTAAATACCTTGAGAAAAATATCGGAGATATTGTTGCATATAAGGGTAGTATCTATAATATTTCTGCTCTCGTAAACAAGAAATTGGGTCAGGCAAATTTGGTATTCTCTGACAGTACTCTGGTTCCTTTGTTAGCCAGAGAGATGAAGATATCCGGAAAGATTACAGTAAATAAATCCGGCACCTATTCATTTAAGATATTTGATACGGATAGCATTCCCAATCAAAATCCAATTGAATATTCTATTACGGTATTGGACGATTATTACCCAGCGGTCAGCATTTTGGAACCTGATGAAGATATTGAATCTATTCCTGATGCTTCAATTAATTTACTAATTGAAGGCAATGATGATTTTGGATTTTCTGATATTAAATTGCAATATCAAATTTTTGGCACTGATGAAAATATTGATAGTAGTTATACACAATTAATTTTACCTTTTAATTTGAGGGGCATAAAATATTTTTCGAAAAGTTATTTATGGGATCTATCAAATTTACCAATTGGATTTGATGAAACCTTGAAATATTTTATCACTATTACGGATAATGACAATATCACTGGGCCGAAATTGAGCAAATCCAAATATCATTTTATAAGATTTCCTTCACTTCAGCAATTGTTTGAAGAATTTGCAAATACAGAAGAAAAAAACATTAAAGAGCTGGAAGATATATCAAATGATAATGAAGAATTAAAAAAGGAACTGGAAAAAATCAAACGGGAATTTAAGCAAGATAAAAATATCGATTGGGAGAGAAAAAAAGAAATTGAATCCACCATAAAAAAACAAAATGATCTGCAGGAAAAATTAAGTAATATTGAGCAAGAAATAGAGGAGGCTGTAAAAAAACTCGCTGAGAAGAATTTGTTAAGTCCGGAAATTTTAGAAAAGTATAATCAACTACAAGAACTATTTCAGGAAATAGCTTCACCGGAATTATTAGATGCAATGCAGGAATTACAAAAATCAATAGAATCAGTGGATAAGAAAAAAGTTGAACAGGCTTTAAATAAAATGTCAATCAATCAGGAACAGTTTCAGGAGAAACTCGAGAGGACACTGGAATTATTTAAAAAAATACAACTTGAGCAGGAGTTAGATCGTCTTGTTCAAATGGCCAAAATGCTTTCACATAAGCAGGAAGACATAACAAATGAATTAAAAAAAGACGATAAATTAGATAATAAAACAGAATCAAATTTAAAAGAATCTCAAAATCAACAATCTGAAAATTTAAATAATTTATTGGAAAACATGGAGAATTTACTGACCAATGAAATGTTAAAATCCTACCAGGAAGCATGGGAAAAACTAAATGAAGCATATAGTGATTCAAAACAACAAAATTTTCAAAATCAAATGAAGCAAATGCAAAATCAGTTATCTCAAAAAAATAAAAATCAAGCAAAATCCACTTCACAGTCTTTGGAAAAACAAATGCAGATGTTACTAAATAAGCTGCAACAATCGCAGGCAGCATTAAATGAACAGAACAAAGCTGATGTTATGGCTAAGATGCAAAAAACAACTAATAATTTGTTGCGACTTTCCAAAGATGAAGAAAAATTAATGCGAAATACAGGAGAACTTTCCAATTTCAGTGATGATTTTAGAACCATGGCACAATCACAACAAGAAATTTCGGAAAATCTGCGCAAGGTTATTAAAGATTTTATAGATCTTTCAAAAGAAACATTCTTCATTTCACCAAAAACAAGTCAATTTATCGGACAGTCTTATGGCAATATGAACAAAGGTTTAAATGCCTTGGAAGAGAGAAATAAAAACAATGCAGGCAAATTTCAAAAAAAAGCGATGGCAAATTTAAATGAAGCAGTGATGGAAATGCAAAATTCTATGCAATCAATGTCACAGTCCAAATCAGGGCTGGGGTTTGAACAGTTCATGCAACAAATGCAAAAAATGGCGGGCCAGCAAGGGCAGCTAAATGAACAAGGTATGGATTTAATGCAAGGCAAGGGCAATTCAGGTAAATTCTCTTTGGACCAGCAAGGTGAACTTGCCAGAATGGCTGCACAACAGGAGGCTCTGAGAAAATCGTTGCAACAGTTAAATAAAGAAATGGGGAATCGTTCGGACATTTTAGGTAGAATGGATAATATCGGTGAGGAAATGAAAAAAGTTGTCAAAGAAATGCAAGCAATGAATTATGACAAAAAAACTATTGAGAGGCAACAAAATATATTATCCCGAATGCTGGACGCCCAAAAATCTGTACGTGAACGTGAATATAGCCGAAAACGTAAAGCAGAAGTTGGTAAACAATATGCAAGAAAAAGTCCTTCTGAGTTACTTGAAAGTGTAAACGCAAAAAAAGACAGGCTGAGAAGAGAATTGAAGAGTGCTTTGGAAGAAGGATATTCTATTGATTATGAAAAATTAATAGAAGAATATTTCAGAAACCTGAACAATAATATTGAAAATAATTAATATTTAAGTTTTTAATTTATGAATTTATTACTTAAAAAAATTATTAGTATACTGATTTTAATTGCTTCTGTTAATGCAACTGAAATTATATATTCCAGGCAGCAAGTACCGTTAGATTCATTGATAAATGGAAAAAATGATTTTGCTAAAAATAACAGACCCCGCATTGGTTTAGTGCTTTCCGGAGGAGGTGCCAGAGGAATAGCACATGTTGGCGTATTAAAAGCATTTGAGAAACATAACATCCCGATTGATTTAATAGTGGGTACGAGTATAGGAAGTATGGTTGGTGGCTTGTATTGTGCCGGATATACAGCTAAGGAATTAGAGCAAATTGTAAAAGAAATCGGTTGGGATGATCTTTATCAGGATGAAACAGAACGCGAGGATTTATTTTTAGGTCAGAAAAAGGAAAATGACAGGTATTTATTAAATATAAGGTTTGATGGTTTTAAGCCAAATATTCCTTCAAGTTTTACTCCTGGGCAAAAATTACTTTCAATACTTTCAAAAAAATTGCTTCTGGCTAAATATCAAGCTGTAAAAAACTTTGATCAGTTAAAAATTCCATTTAGAGCAGTTTCAACTGATTTGATAAGTGGACAACGTGTTGTCATTCAAGATGGTGATTTGGCAGAAGCAATTAGTGCCAGTTCTGCAGTCCCGTTGCTTTTTTCTCCTGTTGAATCAAATGGCAGACTACTGGTCGACGGTGGGGTTCGCTCTAATTTGCCGGTGGATGTTGCAAAAGAACTAAATATGGACATTGTTGTTGCAGTCGATATTACATCCCCTTTAAGAACAAAGGAGGATTTAAAAGCACCTTGGGAAATTGCTGACCAGGTAACCACAATTATGATGGGTACTGCGAGAAAAAAACAATTGGAACTTGCAGATATTATTGTCAAACCTGATATGGAAGGCATTAAAAGTGCAGAATTTGAAGAAATCCAACAACTGATTGATAAAGGTGAAGAATCTTTCAATGAAATTCTTTATGATCTCTATTCAATTATTAAACAAAAACATCCGGCATTAATAAATAAATCTATATCCTATTCAAAATTTGAACTAATAGCAGACAAGAATTATAATTCTCTTCTGAAAAACATAAGACTACATGCTGAATCAAAAAATCTAATCAGTCTAGATATGGTTAAGAATGATATTGATAATTTATATTCCCAAGGCCAATTTAATCTGGTTTGTGCAGAATATGAAATAACAGAACAGGACACTTCACTAATATATCGAATAAAATCTAATCCCAAAATAAATCAGATTATTGTAAAAGGTAATAAAGTTATACCAGATAGTGTTGTTTATAATTTTATTAAAAATGATTCACAAGATTTTGCTAATTATCCGCAGTTAATTTCTAATTTAAACAAACTAAAAAATTACTATTGGGCAAATGGTTATTCATTAATGACAATGGATTCAATTGTATTTGATAGCATCTCTCAAAACCTACTTATTACAATAAATGAAGGAATAATTGATTCAATAAAAATTTCTGGTAATGAAAATACCGAAGATATAATTATCCTTCGCGAATTTTCTCTAAATGAAAATGAAATATTTAATGCGAACAAAATATATCTTGGTATTGAAAATATTTACAACACTCAGTTTTTTGACCGGGTAGGTGTTAATGTGAGTAACAGGAATAACAGTAATTTCTTAACAATAAAGGTTAAAGAAAAAAAATTCGTCGTATTGAAACTAGGTGGAAAAATAGGTAATGAAAGAGGCGCTCAGGCTTATTATGATATGGCAAATGAAAATTTTTTAGGTCAGGGTTATTATCTCTCTTTATCAGGTAGAATTGGTGATATGGATCGATCTGTTGGATTAAATTTTCGCACAGATAGAATATTTAAAAGTTATTTAACTTTAAGCTTACATAGTTATTATAAATGGCAAGTCAATCCCTATTATTTAGGTCGCAGTAAAATGGGTGAATATTTAGAGGAAAGACGCGGTGGGCGACTAATAATTGGTCAACAATTACAAAAACTCGGCCAGCTTACAGTTGAATTTAGAGTAGAAAATGCGAAAGATAAGGTTTATGAAGATAGCTTTGATCGTCTTCAAAATAGCGAATTAAGGACAATTACAGTTAGATCAGTAGCTGATAAGAGGGATAAGGTAGGATTTACTAATGATGGAATTTATAATATGTGGTATTGGGAAAGTGGAAATGAACAGATTTTCGAGGGACAGGAATCTTATACCAAGGCATACTTAAATTTGGAAGGGTATTATACAACCTGGCCAAATCATACCTTACATATTAGATTTATGGGTGGATTTTCAGATAAAACATTGCCATTCTCTGAATATTTTAGATTTGGTGGTTTGAAAAATTTTATGGGTTTGCATAATAATGAATTAGTTGGAAGGCAAGCTTTGGTTACGAATTTAGAATATAGATATAAATTACCTGTGAAATTGATTATCGATACTTATACATATTTTGGCTTAAGATATGACATCGGGGCTGTTTGGGAAATACCAAACCTTGTAATCGAAAGTAAAGATTTCTTTTATGGTTCCGGCGTCTGGTTAGGATTAGATACTCTTTTGGGACCGCTTTTATTTGGCTATGGTAAAAAAGCAGGAGATAATGGCCTTCTGTATTTATCATGGGGATATGACTTTTAATTTATTTCTATGGTTTTTAGAACCTTTTGCATAGCTCGGTGAATTGGATATTCTTTTATTTTTTCAAATTTAATCATTTTTTCCGGGTATAATTCCCCGCCCCTTGGGGCGTTCAATGCTTTTCAAGATACCCCGTTGCTTGCGGCGGGGTAGTTCATTCAATTCTTTTTAAATATTGATTTCTTTCTTGATTTATATACCAAAATACGATAAAATTAATAAAGGTGTTATATAAAAATTTCTAAACTGTTATACGTTTTAACTTAGTTGGTATAACTGTTAGAAATATTAAAGACCTAACCTTCTGACAATTTAATTAAATATCAGATAATTTAATTATAATATTTGGTTTGTAATGAAATACCATAATATTCCTTTCTATATAGCAAGTGAATCAATTAAAAAGAGTAAGGAAATAGGACGAGTCCTCAGTCGTCAAAAGAATACTCAATTTGGATCATTTGAAATCCCCGATATATATAGTTATTTAAAAAAAAGTAACAGTTTTACTTGTTTTGTTTTAGAACTAACAACTCGAAAAGAGATTCTTGATAATATTGTAAGATCAGTAAATCAGAAAAATCCTAATTTCCCGATTATATTAATATCTTCAAAAGATTTGTCTTTAGATGAATATCGTCATTTTATAAAACTTGGTGCCTCGGACATTTTAGTAGTTAACGATAATTCGCAAGATAATGAAATATTAAGCGAAGTAATAAATGTGCTAAACCTAAAATGGCGGTCTTATTTGTATACAATAAAAGAAAAAGAGAAAATTTTTCATGCATCGGTAGTAACGGCAAATCACGAAATTAATCAACCATTAACAGTTATGTTGAATGCCATCGGTTTGTTAAAAGCTGAATTGAAACAGCAGGCGGAACAGGATTCAAAAGTTAATTCGCATTTAAATTTCCTTTCAAAAAGTACTATGCGCATTCAAACCATACTGGAAACCTTAAAAAAAGTAAAAAAACTTAATTTAAAAGAATATACTCCCGGTGTTTGGATGATAAATTTAAATTCAGACCAGCCGCAGGAAATAAAAATTAACAGAATAAAGATAAACAATAAAAATACAGTATTAGTTGTTAATAAAAACTTAGAAGATAAAATAGTAATCGAAAATGAATTGAAAAAAATGGGTTTGGAAATTGTTAATGCCTCTGATTTGAAAGAAGCTGAAGTTATCATAGACAAAATGATTCATAAAATTCAAGCTGTTTTACTTAGTGCAAATTTACCTGCAAATGAACTGGAGAGCACTTTATTTGAACTAAACAATCGCAATGGTACAATCCCCATTATATTAATCCGAAACGCTGATACTTCTCCCGAAAGCCTAAAACTTATGGATTCAACAGCCTTTCAAATTATAAACAAGCCGATCAATTCAAAAGCATTACAGGATGCAATCACCAATTCTGTTATTGTCGCAAATTAATATTATTTTTTAGAAACTTGATTTACCTGAATTACTTCTTCAAACCACTGCGAGGAATGAGAGCGGACCATTTGTACCAGGCAAATCTGAGCCAGGAAGTTTGTGGGATGTTTGACTGATTTTAGATATAAATTTATTAGAGCATTCGAATATTTATCGAGATAAATACTATCAATTTGAGTAGGATCTCCCAGTACAATTAATTTGGTATCTTCTCCTAAGCGTGTACCCAGAGTTCTCATTTGAAAAGGATTTGCATTTTGAGCTTCATCAAAAATCACAATTGAATTAGCCAAATCTGCACCACGAACATCTGCGAGATTGATTAATTCAATTACCCCGGAATCCAGTAATCTATTATATCCATCGTCAGATAAAATATTTTCATTTTCAGAAAATTGCCGGAGTTTTTCAATAAATGGTCTCATCTTCGGAATTAATTTTCGACGAACGGACCCGGGCAAAAATCCAATGTCTTCGCCTAAACGACTTTTAGTAACGATAGGTTTTATAAGTTTGATTCCATCGTATCGTTTTTCTTTTATAACTTTTTCCAGTGCTGCAGCCATTGCTATGTGTGTTTTTCCTGTACCGGCACGCCCTATAATTATTAGAACTTTAATATTGTCATCCATGGATTGATGCATACAAATAGCTTGTTCAAAATTATAGTCATAATTTTTATCATCCAAAACCTTTGGCGGCAATCCTAAAATTTTTATGGCATGATAATCAAAATAATTAATCCGATTTCCACTTCTTATACCCATTCCAAAAAGTTCATCGGATGGATCTCGTAGAACTACGCCTTCATTTTCATGTAATTTCCATGTTCGTTTATATGAAGTAAACCAATTTTGACTGTTTTGTGTGCTGAAAACTTCATTAATCTCTTCTGTTGTAAGTTGAATTTCTTTAACAGGTTGAAAAAAACTTGCCAATGATTCTTCACTTATTTTGTCATGTTTGTAATCATCACAAAGTATTCCCAAGGCATTACATTTAATTCTTAGATTACGATCTTTTGTAATAAAAGTAACTAATTTGGAAGGATAGAGAGATTTAATTTCCAGAATTTGTGAAAGAAATAAATTATCTTTGTATGATAATGAAAGATCTTCAGGAAAAGACTTGAATAAATTATCTGAAAGAAAAATCAGAATTCCATCTTTCCCATTTGGAATTTTAGCACCTTGGTTTTCTTCCATTATATTACCACTTAAAATCTCTAACTTTACGCTTATTTCACGCGCATTGTAACCGATTATGGGATCATTTTTTTTGTTGTCAATTTCTTCAATAGCAGTAAGTGGAATTAAAACTATATGCTCTTCAAATTTATAAATAGAGGTTGGATCATGGAGAAGAACGTTGGTATCTAAAACGAAGACTTCCCTTTTGTCGTCTTGTTTTAATATTGATAAGTTAGTTAATTCTTTTTGCATTTATTTGATATTAAATTTAAGACGAATATAGAAGAGGAAGGCGTCTATGTCAAGAACCATTATATTATAATTAAATAACAGGAATAATATGTAACATAATTTCATATATGGAGTAAAAATATATTGAATAGCAAAAACACCATTATCTTAGTAAGTTTGCCATTTTTAAATTTATAGGTTAGATATGAAAAAAATCGAATTATTATCTCCGGCAGGCAATTTGGAAAAGTTGAGGTATGCTTTTGCATTTGGAGCTGATGCAGTTTATGCGGGGGTACCAAGATTTTCATTGCGGGCCCGTGAAAATGATTTTACAGATAAAAGCCTTGAAGAAGCAGTAACCTATACACATGAATTGGGAAAAAAAATATATTTGACATTAAATATATTTCCGCACAATCGAAAAATCGAACCATTTATAAAATCTCTAAAATGGATGAAAAAACTTCAACCGGATGCTTTAATTCTTTCTGATCCGGGAGTGATTTATTTTGCTAAAGAAATTTGTCCGGAAATCCCCATGCACTTATCAACACAAGCCAATACAGTAAACTGGGCATCTGTTAAATTCTGGAAAAAGCAGGGAGTTAGTAGAATAATACTATCAAGGGAATTATCAATAGAGGAAATTGCTGACATTCACGAAAATAATCCCGGAATTGAATTAGAATCATTCGTTCATGGAGCAATATGTGTTGCATATTCCGGACGTTGTCTTCTTTCCAATTATTTTAATCATCGTGATCCAAACCAGGGAACATGCACAAATAGTTGCCGTTGGGAATATAATGTTTATGAAGAAAAAAGTGAAAACTCTTCAGATTATTTACCAATACTTGGAAATTATTACGTTGAAGAAAAAGATAGACCTGGGAATCTAATGCAGATTGATGAAGATGAACATGGTACTTATATAATGAATTCTAAAGATCTATGCGCAATTAATTTGCTTGATCGACTCAAAGATGCCGGAATTAGTAGTTTTAAAATTGAAGGTAGAACGAAGTCTGTATATTACCTAAGTGTTATTACAAGAGCGTATAGACAGGCAATCGATGATTTGCACGCAGGAAACGAGTTCAATGAATCATTGAAAAAGGAAGTTTATTCAGTTGCCAATCGGGATTATATAACAGGTTTTTTAGAAAAAAATCCTTTGTCAAATGGTGAAAATTATTCAAGCAGCCATGCTGACAATCAGTCACATACTTTTTGTGGTATAGTTCGGGAATACGATCAAAATGTTAAAAGGTTAAAAATATCATTACGCAACAGGTTTGAAGCCGGTGATTTAATGGAACTGGTGACACCAGATGAAATTGTTCCATTCAATGTCACTGAAATAAAATCTATTAATGGTGAAATAAAAACTATAGCTCATGGTGGTGGAGAAGACGTTTGGATAAATTTTCCTGAAAAATTGAATTCTGAATATGCACTAATTCGAAAACCTGTTCTTCAAGCAGCAATTAAATAAAAGAAAAATAATAAAATTTGGATTAATTAAAGATGAAATATTGGGTATATTATATTTTAGCCGGACTCACATTATTGCACCCGCATTTGGCACAAAAAATAGAAATGTTGATCGATTATATTACTCATCCTGAGTATGAATTTTGGACAACATTTAGTACTATGGATTTTTTAGATCTTGTTTTACATTCAGGACTTCCTATAATTCTAATTATTTTTGGTGTTAGAAAACAATTGAAAAGCCGTCATGATAAATAAAGCACTTATAATACTTTGTACATTAATGATAACTATTTCATTTTCTCAAAATCGAAGATTTGAAAGATATTTAACGGATATTCAAAACGAATTTCAGGTGCCGCAAATTTCTGCTGATTCTCTTGAAAATATAAAACCTTTAATTTTGGATATTAGAGAAAAAGAAGAGTATGATATCAGTCATTTAAAAAATGCCAAATATGCTGGATACTATAATTTTTCTTTAGATCAATTAAATTCAATTGATAAGGTTACTACAATAGTGGTCTATTGCTCTGTTGGATACAGAAGTAGTAAGATAGCGAAGAAATTAATACAAGCAGGTTTTAAAGATGTGAGAAATCTATATGGCGGCATTTTTAAATGTGTAAACCAGAATAGAGAAATTTTAAAGAATTCCACTTCAACTGATTCTCTTCATACTTATAATAAAAAATGGGCAAGATATATTACGAATAAAAGTATTATTAAAATCCAATAGATTTGTAAATTTATTTTCTTAATATCCCCGAACTTCATCTATTCTTATATTTAACACGTGGTATGTTCTAATAATTTGCATAAATCCATAAGTATTTTTAAAAAATTTAAATATTATCCGAAAATACTGGAACTTTTGTGATAAAAAAAGGTAAATTGATTCAAAATAACTAAATTAGTCTTTATAAATTGGTAAAAAACGTCGAGATAAGACATATAAAACGTAGATTCAGCAATAATTGGCATATAGATTGCGGTATTTATAAAAATTAAATTAATTGGAGAATATATGTCAGAAAATATAAATGATGATCAAATTGTCATGTCAGAACTGCTTCCTATGATGCCTTTAAGGAATACCGTTGTTTTTCCTCATCAAGTTGTGCCCTTGGCTGTAGGTAGAGAAAAATCCCTTAGTCTTCTTAAATATTTAGGAGAAGATGAAAAAATTATCGGGTTAGTTTCCCAATCTGATGGGAATGTAGAAGAGCCACTTGAAAAAGACCTCTATAAATGGGGAACGGCTGCTATGGTTTTGAAGAAGTTCAAAATGCCTGACGGTAGTGAACAGTTAATTGTACAGGGAATGTACAGGATAAAGATATTGAAATATAGTCAAACCAATCCCTATTTTGAAGCAACTGTAGTACCGGTGCAGGAAATCAGTTATAAGTCAGTGGAAGTGGATGCGTTGGTAAATAATTTAAAAATGTTATTTCAAAAAATAGTTGACCTTTCTCCTTATCTTACAGGTGAACATCGGGTTATGGTACTTAATACAGATGATCCTTCAAAATTAGCGGATCTGATTGCATCACACATTAATTTTTCTGTAAGTGATAAACAGGAAATTCTTGAAATTGCTGATGTGAAAGATAGATTGAGTAAAGTGCATTTTCTACTTAATAAGGAAATGCAGGTCTTGGAACTGGGTTCAAAAATTCAATCAGAAGTTCAGGGTGAATTAAATAAAACACAACGCCAGTATTATTTACGCGAACAACTTAAGGCCATCAAAAAAGAACTTGGAGAATATGATGATGAAAGCACAGAAATAGAAGATTTACGACAGAAACTTGAAACTACTAAAATGCCAAAAGAAGTTAAAAAGGTTGCTGAAAAAGAACTCAATCGTTTATCAAGAATGTCACCCATGGCAAGTGAATACACTGTAGCCAGAACCTATATAGACTGGCTTTTTGATATGCCATGGAATAAAAAAACCAGGGATCGGCTCAATGTTCAAAAAGCCCAACAGATTTTAGATGAAGACCACTATGGTCTTCAAAAAGTTAAAAAACGTATTTTAGAATACTTGGCGATTAGGCAACTCAAACCAGATATGCGCGGACCCATTCTTTGTTTTGTTGGTCCTCCTGGGGTAGGAAAAACCAGTTTGGGAAGATCGATAGCTAGAGCGCTTGGAAGAAAGTTTTCCAGAATGTCTCTTGGCGGGGTACGAGATGAGGCTGAAATTCGGGGACATAGGAGAACATATGTGGGGGCACTCCCAGGGAGAATTATTCAGGAGATAAAAAAATTAGGATCCAGTAATCCACTAATAATGCTTGATGAAATTGATAAACTGGGAATGGATTTTAGAGGCGATCCCTCATCTGCATTATTAGAAGTACTTGATCCGGAACAGAATTTCTCATTTACAGAT
>DAOWAQ010000029.1 GCA_030634505.1 Calditrichia bacterium | reverse complement strand
TGAATACCTTTTTCAGTTCTGGTTAGTAATACTAACTCCTGAAATAGATTTCCCAAAGGAAGAATCATTCGACCTCCAATATTAAGTTGGTCGAGCAATGGTTGCGGAATTCTGGTGGGCGCCGCAGTTATAATGATGGCATCAAAAGGAGCTTTACCTGGCCAACCTTTATAACCATCACCGGATTTTACAAATACATTTTTGTAATTCAGATCTTTAAGAGTTTTAGCTGCACTTATTGCTAATACATCAATAATTTCAATGGTAAAAACTGAATCAACAATTTCAGCAAGAATGGCTGCCTGGTATCCCGAGCCGGTTCCTATTTCTAATACTTTATCAGTTTTTTTCAATTCAAGTTGTTCAGTCATATATGCAACAATATATGGTTGTGAAATTGTTTGGTCTTCACCGATTGGTAGTGGGTCGTCTAGATAAGCTTCTTTCTGTAATACTTCAGGCACAAATTCATGACGAGGTACTTTTCGCATGACGTCCAAAATATTCTCATCCGTTACACCTCTACTCTTAATTTGTGAATCAACCATCAAATGTCTCTGTGATGTAAAAGAATCAGCCTCATCCATTTTTTGATTTTCCTTTTTTTGGCAACCAGATAAAAACAAAAATAATGATAATAAATAAATCATCCCCCACCTCAATGTTTCAATAATACCTCCAAGTGCGCTTGTACACTTGAAGCTAACGCATTTAAATTATATCCCCCTTCTAATACGGAAAGTATTTTTCCATCACAATATTTCCAGGCAAGTTTACTTACCTTTTCAGTCATTTGCTCAAAACCATTTTCTGTTAATAATATTCCTGCCAGAGGATCATCTCTGTGAGCATCAAAACCAGCAGATATTAATATTAAATCCGGTTGAAAACTTTTTTGAATATAATTCAAGTCAGTTTCAATTGCACTTAAATAGTCAGAATCTGTGCTACCAGACTTCATCGGGCGATTTAGAGTAAAACCTGTTCCCATTTCCGAACCTATTTCATTTTCAGAACCTGTCCCGGGATAAAATGGAAATTGATGGGTACTATAATAAAAGACCGAATCATCTTTTTCGAAAATATGCTGTGTTCCATTGCCATGATGTACATCCCAATCAATAATAAGTACTTTTTTAGCTAACCCGATTTTTTGTGCATATCTAGCCGCAATAGCAATATTATTAAATATGCAAAACCCCATAGCATAATCATATTCTGCGTGGTGACCTGGGGGACGTACAGCACAAAACACTTTATTAAAATCCCCGGATTTCAAGAGATCAATTCCTTTAATAACTGCACCCACGGCATATTCAGCGGCATTAAAAGAATGCTCACAAACTACTGTGTCACCATGATCTAAAACCGTTTCTCCGCTATAAATCGCAGATTTTACTTTTTGAATATAAGACAACTTATGAGCAATTGAAATTAGTTTTTCATCGGCAGGTTCCGGTTCTATCTTTACGATTTTCTTAAAGAAGCCTGTATTATTTAAATGTGAGTCAATAGCGACCAATCTGCTTTCGGATTCCGGATGATTTGGTCCGGTGTTATGTTTCATATAAATGGAATGACTTATGTATGCAAGTTTACCCATTTTACAATTTCGGAATATAAATTTTAAACGTAGTACCCTTACCTACTGTAGAATCAACTTCGATATGTCCTTTATGTTCCTCTACAACCTTTTTAGCAATGGCTAATCCAAGTCCCGTGCCACCTTCCTTGCCACTTGTTACAAATGAATCGAATAATTTATCTTTAATTTCTTCTGGAATTCCCTCACCGGTATCCGACAATAGAAATTCAATTTCTCCATTAACTTCTGAAGCTTTTAAAGTAAAAGTGCCACCTTTTTTCATTGCCTCAAGTGAGTTTTTCATTATATTCATAAAAACACGTTTGAGCTTATCTGTATCAACATATATCATTGCTGTAACATCAATATTCCAATCAAAAATATAGCCACGATTTTTTACATCATTTTCAAAAAACCTTACAAATTCTTTGATAAGTTTATCAACCGGGTATTTACGTAATAATACATTGGATTTACCTTTAGCAAAATCCAAAACATCTGTGGTCATATTTGTAAGTATTTTAATTTGCTGATTTACTATTTCCGCAAATTCTGTTCGACTTTCCTGGTCCTCTTCTTCGCACATTAAATCCACAAACCCATAAATATTATTCATAGGAGTGCGTAAATCATGTACAATGGCACTCATCATATTTCCAATAGTGGCAAGGCGATCTTCATTCATTTTTTCTTCTTTCATCCAATAATTTACAACACCCCGCGCAAGTTGACCTGCTGCAGATATTATAATTCTTTCATCATTTTTTGAGAAATAAGATTTTTCCTGTTTTTTATTGATAAATACCATGGCACCTATTACTCTTCCATCAGATATAAGTGGCGCACTCAACAAATTATCAACTCCTACACTCAATTCTTTGGCTATCAAAATAGTATTGTCATCAATTTCATTAGAAATATAAACTTGTCCTTTTGATATCAAGGAATGCCAAATCCCCTTTTCCAGATTTAAGGAAGCTTTTCGTATTTTTTCGTTATCTAAATTAATACCCCAACGGAAAGGATAACCCTTTCCAGTTTTATCACTTAAAATCAAAATTGCATATTTAGTATTTAGAATTTTAGAAATAATTAACAATAACTTTTGCAGCAATTCATTTTGTTCATAAGCGCCACTCAATTCTTTTTCAAGGTCAAATAACAGGTTTAATTCATTAACTTTATTTTCAAGAATACTATACAATCTTGAGTTCACTAATGAGATTGATATTTGAGATGCAAGACTTGTAAGAAGCTCTTCATCTTCCTCAATAAATACCCCATCAATTTTATTTAATATTTGAAGAACACCTATAATTTCACCTTTTTTATTTTCTTCTTTAACCGGTTCGCGAATAGGCATGCAGAGAATAGATTTTGTTTTATAACCTGTTTTCTTATCAGTTGATGGATCAAACCTGTCATCTTGATAAGCGTCCTTTATATTAATTGTTTCACCGGTTTTTGCTACATACCCGGCTATTCCTACACCAATTTTAAGACGGATCTCTTTTATCTCTGCTTTCTGCGCGATTTTTGACCACAATTCACCTTTTTCGGAATCGACAAGAAATAATGTTCCCCGTTCAGCAATCATTAATCGAGTTACCTCATCCATTATTAATATCAATAATTTATCACGGTTAAGAACTGAACTGAGAGATTTTCCAATTTGCTGAATAGAATGTAATTGGTTTTCTTTTTGTTCAATCTTTTCCTGTAATTTTTTTATTTCATTATTTGTTGATTGTGTGGTACTCAATTTTTTCTCCACTTTTTCATGTTATTGTATTTAATTTCTAAATCCTAAGAACAGATTTCAAGAGAAAATCTTATTTTTGTAATTTGTCACTGCTAAATGTGCTAAACGTGTAGGTTCCGGGATTCTATATTTAGCTGTACAACTTAGTATAAAATCAGGCAACTCATCTAAATCCAATAAATTTCCTACCGAAATAAATACAGGTTTTACTTTGTCTTTCGTTCTCAATACTTTACCAACAACCTGATCTTTGTAAATTAAATCAGTTTGTGCACCTTTATAATATCCAGGTAACTGATAATCACCAATGAGTTTTTTTTTAGCACATCCCAAAGCAACAATGTTTAACATTACTCCAATATGCGATGCTAATCCCATTCCCCTCGGATGTGCAATACCATGACCATCAAATATATTAATATCAGCTTTTAACGAATATTTTGAAATTAATTCTAAGACAATTGGCGCTTCTCTAAAACTTAATAAACCCGGTATATAAGGAAAACTGATTTTACTTGTATAGAAAAAATTTTCTATTTCCTTTAAGGAAGGATATTCTAAAATAACTACTCCGGCAACCATTTTGTTTAATTTATAAAAATATGAAATGTCAAAACCGGCAATAGTTGAAATCTTGTCAGGTAATTTTTGAAATGATACTTTCTCAGCTAACGATTTTTGTACTTTGACTGCTTCTTGGGGTGCAATATTCCAATTATGCAATCTGATGTATGCCTTTTTTCAATTATTATTTGTCTGTAATACTTGAAACTGCTCTTTCAACAGAATCAAAAGATTCAAAAATTCTCATAAGTTGTGTTATCATCAGCAGGCTTTCAACTTTTTCAGTAATATTTGCCAGTTTCATCATTCCATCGGAATTTTTCAATGTAGTCATTACTGCCATTAATACACCTAAACCAGAACTGTTAATCCATTTCACCCCAGAAAGATCAATAACAACCTTGTTTATTCCATCATTTACTAAACCACGAACATGATCATGCAAAGCAGTAGTTTCAGGCCCACCCATCATTTTTCCACTTAAACTCAGAACCGCAACATGATTTTCAATCTTTTCTTTTATTTTCATACCCATCTCCAAATTGTTTTATTATCGTTGATTCTTGAAAGATATAAAAAAAATGAGGTTTAAGTCAACAAGTTTATATGTAAACATTCATTTTTTCAAAATAACCTAAGCGGGTAAAATCTGAGTTTTTTATTGGTTATTTAATGATCGACTAATAAATCTCGTTTAGTAAAGAATAAATCCAGTAATTTTTCATTACTTTCTTAATGTAATTTCGTGTTTGTGTAAACTCAATGTTTTCTGTAATGAAATCTAAGGTTTCGTTGTTGTTATAATTTTTCCAGCGGGAAACACGGTGAGGCCCGGCGTTATAAGCAGCTAATATATATTCCTTTTGATTCTCATATCTCTTGGTTAATTTTGATACATAATAAACACCCAATTGTAAATTTAATTCTTCATCGAAAAGATCTTCCGGATTAGAAAAGTCTAGTCTAAGTTCTGATGCAAGTTCATTTGCTGTTCTTGGTATTATTTGCATTAGTCCGTATGCATTTGCCCATGAATGTGCATTTTTATCAAATCCGCTTTCCGCACGAATTATTGCCAATATAAAATATTTTTCCAAATTTCTGGCAGAACTGTAATTTCCTATTTGTGAATCAAAATAAAACGGGTATTTTTCTTTTAAAATAAAGGGTTTTTCTAATTTATCATAATCTCTAAAATAGGTATAATCAATCATATCGTAGATTTTAAAGGCATTATTATAATCACCAAGTTTTTTATAAATTTCAGCCTGCGTAATCCACCCTGCTAAATCTTTAGGTTTGTATTTTTTACTTGCTATTTCTTGAAGTACAAATTCTTTACCCATTAATTCATTAATCAAAAATAATCTTGAATACATTTCAGCGCCATAGACAATTGAGGATATATATTCTTTAAGAGGATTATCTTCGTTAGAAAGTTTTTCTATTGTTAATAATACAGAATCTATTTTTGATTTTTCCTTTAAATAGGCTTTCATAGTATAAAAATCTTGAAATACATTCTTGCCCAATTCAACCATTAAATCAGTAGCAATTTTATTTTGATCCAATTTTTTATATGTCAATGATAACCAATATTTCGCCTTGTTTTTATGAATATCATTCCACCGACTATTAATTATTTCTTTAAGAATTAGAGCAGAATCAGAATAGTGGCCTAATCTGTACAAAGTAAGTGCTTCCCGAAATTTCGCTTCATACCTAAAACTATTCCTTGGCCAATGATATTGTACTGCACGATATTGCACTAAAGCTTTTTGTAAATTATTAAGTTCTTCATATATCCAGGCTGCTTTCCAGGCACATTCCGGAGCCAATCTTCGTCTTGGAAATTCTTTTGAATATTTTATATATGTTTCTGCTGATTTTTCTTTATTGTCTAAGCGTAAATAACAACGGGCAATATACACCAAAATTCTTGGCTTTAATTTTTCATTTTTTATATTATCAAATAGATTTTCAAAACCATACAAGGCAGTCTTATATGCGCCCTTAAGAAAAGATACTCTAAAGAGATAATACCTTGCTTTTTCAATTAATAATTGATCATCTGAAGAAGATATAAATGCTTCCAATTTATTGTTAAGATATTTAACATACCCATGATTTAAATAAACATCTACAATTAAGAAAAATATATCTTCACTATCGAGTCGCCTTTCCTGTAAGAATCGGACTATGTCGAGAGCATCTTTTGAACTTGGATATTTTTTTAATAATTGAATCATTTTATCCATCGCAATATCTGTAGTGCCCAATTCAAAATCACAGATAGCTATTTGTTTTTTTATTAATGAAGATTTTTTGTTTTTCGAATTTCGTTTATATAAATCAGAATAATATTTTTTCGCTTTTTCATATATCCTGTTTTCAAAATAATATCCTGCCATGAAATTAATTATAGAATCTGCTAAAAAATGATCATTATATTTATTAATATAATTTATTGCAGACATTTCAATCTCATGCTCATTATGATTTAATAATAATGTAGTTTTAAATTTTAAGTAATCTGTATATTTTGGTAGATAATTTTCCAATAATTCACTATAAGTGAGAACATTATTAGCATGCAAATATTGATTGTTTTTATAATAGCAATATGCAAGTTTGAAATCGAATTTGGGATCATTAAATATATGATCATTACTTTTAGAAACATAGAGATATTTTTGAAGTGCTTTTTTATATAGTTTTTTTGAATAAAGACTATCAGCCGAATTAATTACTTCATTAGAATAATTAAACGGTGAAGAATTCAAAATTCGTTCAGGCAATAAGAGGAACAAAAATAATGTAAGTGAAATCCATTTCATGTTGGATAAATCTTATTTTATTAATACAATTTTCATGTTTTGTATTTTACTTTTTGAGGATAATAATGCAAAATAAACGCCACTTGCGACCTTCTCACCACTGTCATTATCTCCCATCCATTTATACAAATAAAATCCCATCGGTTTATTTTGTTTTTTTTGTAATGTTTTCACTTTTTGACCAAGAGTATTGTAAATAATTAATTCAATTTCTGTATTATCTAATATTTCGACAACAATTGATGTTTCATTATTAAAAGGATTGGGATTATTTTGTAGCAGAGCAAATTTTGTGGGTGCTAAACTGCTAACATTTGTGCTGTCAATTGTTTTTACACTATCATTTAGAAATACTACATCTAATTTATATTCATAATCGATTCCTTCTTCAATTTCTGAATCAATATAGTTATAGTGTAATTCTTTGGTACTATATTCTTTTCCCGCAATTGTATGTATTATGTGGTAGTTTTCATTTTGTCTCTTTCTGCTTATTATCCATTGTTTATTCAATATTTCATAAAAAGACGACCATGACAGGATATTCCTTCCCTCTTTCGCCTGAACAAATAGCGAATCGATCTGAACAAAATTTTGCACAATTCTCATATTTGTTCTAAAGCTATCGCCGAGATCTTCCGGATTTGTAATCAATATAATAATTGAATCTTCACCTGTAATGAATCCGTTTAACGTATCACCGACGAAAAGAAAATCTGAAACAATCTCAGATGAAAATAAATTATGCCCCGCATTCGCTACATTATCAGAATATACAATGCTTTGTAATGCCTTGTCCTTAATTCCGAAAACTTTAAAATAATTAAACGAATTCGATAATAAGCTGCTTGAAAATGAAAGAGAATCAGCAAAGTGATATGTATTGTTGCTTTTGATATTGACCTGTGGATATAATTCTCCTTCAGGAAAATAATTTGCCGGTTTAGCCCTATTCCCTGTAAAATATATCCAAATCCCATAATCGCTTAATGAATTAATCCATGTGTCATTATATTTTGAATTCATAAGTGTTGAAGATAATGCTTCTATTACCGGCCGTGAACGAATCTCATCCCACACTTCTTTAATGAATTCGTTGCCATATTGCTCTGCTGCCATATGGTTATACAAACAATTCCCGTATGGATAAAGTGTGTAACGGGTATAGTAATCAAAACTCCTTAATCCGATTTCATTAAAAAGCGCAGATAAGTAGTTGTAATAATCGTTTATATCAGTGTAAAGTACATCCTCCATCCATGTAGCCGTCATTTCGTAAAAGAAATAATCATCATATCTTATATTGTATCCATACTCAATGGCATGATGAAATTCATGAGCAGCGGTTATACGCAAGCCGTTTAAGCCTTTGCTATAGTAATAACTTTCTTCATAATCATTATCCAGTTCAATATAACTGGTCCAGTTGACCCCAGGCAATGATTGAATATCAATTCCACTGCCTATTGTATGTCCATATAACCGATACAAGTCAGTAAAATAAACATGATAATTAGAAACCGGTTGACCATTTTGTTGAGGAGGTGGAGGATAGTTCATTTGATTAATTTCAACATCCCATACATGCTCGAGAATTACTGCAGCAGAATCAATATAATCGGGTATTCCATTACCGGATATATCTTCAGGAGGAACTGCATGTGTTCCTGTTTCATCCCAATGAAGAGTAAAATGAGTTGTTCTCAGAGAATCGGATCGAACCGGCTTTACCGGAATCAATTTTAAAAGATTCTGTAAATTTTTATCTAAATTTTGCGACTGAAGTTTAATCTGTAAATCGTATTTAGTAGCACATTTAATATCACCTTTATAATCTTCAACGCCAGCACGATACGAAAGGTAATTTTTCAAATCCTGACCGACAACTGTTGTAACTATAAATATCATTATACAAATAAACAATATTAATTTCATTATTTTTTCCTGAATTTTAAAGAAATTGGAACTCCGGAAAATCCATATTTATCTCGTATTTTATTTTCAATAAATCTTCTGTAATGTTCAGGAATCAGTTCAGGGAAATTACTGAAGAATAAGAACAAAGGAGGTTCAGTTTTTACCTGGTTAACATAATTAATTTTTATTTCTTTACCCCTAATTGCAGGTGGGGTTGTAGATTTAATTATAGGTAATAAATAGTCATTCAATTCAGATGTTTGAATTTTCCTTTTTCTATCTTCATATACACCTAATACCAGGTCCAGCATTTTATATAAACGCTTTTTTTCGACCACAGATGTAAATATTATTGGAATATATTTAAGCATTCCCAATTTCTCTTTTATTTCTTTTTGAATCACATCAGCAGTACGATGATCTTTTTCTATCAGATCCCATTTATTATATACTATTAATATTCCCTTGCGTTCCTTTTCCGCATCGGTTATAACACCTATATCCTGCCTGGTAAATCCATTTTCCGCATCTATCATATATATTACAATATCAGCACGATGAATACTTCTGTAGGTTCGAAGATTGCTATAAAACAAAACATTTTCTTTAATTTTTGCTTTCTTTTTTAACCCGGCAGTATCAATTAATAAAAAATCACGATTTTTATATTTGAGATAGGAATCTATTGAATCCCTTGTTGTTCCTGGAATATCAGTGACAATTTGCCGATCTTGCCCAAGAAATGTATTGACCAAAGAAGATTTTCCCACATTTTCTTTACCTACAATTGCAAGCTTAATAAAATTTTCTTTCTCTTCATCAACGGGAAAAGTTTTCAAGATTTGTGTTAATATATCCAAAAAATCACCCGTCCGCTTTCCTGTCATTGCAGATAGCGGTATGGGTTCACCAATTCCTAAATTATAGAACTGTCCAAGTTCCAACATATCGTTTTCATTATCCATCTTATTAACAGCCAGAATGATATTTTTTGAAACCCGCTGTAATATTTGTGCAATATGCTCGTCTATCGTTGTTATACCCGTTCGTGCATCGACAAGAAAAACTATTAAATCTGATTCCTCTACTGCAATATTAACCTGTTCCCGAACAGCCTCATCTATCTGATTTGAAGATTTAGGTACATATCCACCCGTATCAACAAGCATAAACTGCTGTCCATTCCAATCCGAAGTCGCATAATTTCTATCCCGGGTCACTCCGGGCATATCATCGATAATGGCCTCTCTTCTGCCAATTAACCGATTAAATAATGTAGATTTTCCAACGTTTGGTCTTCCTACAATTGCAACAATAGGCTCGCTCATAATGACTTCCTGATATTATTAATTACATCTGCGATTTCAGTGATTTCATCTTTGTAAACATAAAATTTAGTATCTAATTTTTCTTCAAGCATTGATATTGTCCAATTATCCAAAAAAAGACTTTCAGCATTTAATACTTTAGGGGGCAGAAATACTATATCCCCCAATTCCTTACCATTTAATTGTTCGTATATGTCTTGCCCCGTAAGTAATCCTGAAATCGTAATATTTTCTCCATAAAAATTATTTTTTATAGAAATTAAATCAATTGAAAGGTTTTTAATTACTTTTAATTTGGAAACTATAAATTTCTCCAGGCTTTCTGCAGCTAATTTACCCGTCACCCAGGTAATATGAGTAGAAGTGTTTATCTCGGTTGACATTGTATTATGATTGTTATCAAAATTGTCTATCATATCCCTGAATTCACCAACGCCATTTTCGATTTGATAAAAATCATCATAATACTCAGCAGAAGGAAAGGAAGTTCCTGCTTTAATATAAAATTCATCAGCCAAATAAATAAATGATGTTCCAAGCTGTTTTTTAAGTTTCTTGCGGTAATCATTTGTATAATCAATCATATTTTGCAATTCATTGTTAGTATGCAATCGCAATTCAAACAAATCATTTCTATGTTTTGTTAAACCTACGGGTACTATAGCAATGGACTTTATCCCCGGATAAAATTGTTTTAGGTCTTCGACTGTCTGGTCAAAAATTATCCCATCATTTATTCCGGGACATAGTACAATTTGAGCATGTAGTTCAATACCACCTTTAACGAGATAATCAATTTTCTCAAGCAAACGATCATCTTTTTTTATGCCTAAAAGTAATTTTCTTGTTTTCTCTTCTGTAGAATGTACTGAAATGTATAATGGCGAAAGTTGTTGTTTTACGATTCTGCGTAACTCTGCATCATTTACCGTGGTAAGAGTTACATAATGACCATACAAAAATGAATACCGG
>DAOWAQ010000155.1 GCA_030634505.1 Calditrichia bacterium | reverse complement strand
TGGAAGCTGAAGCTAAAGCTCTTGGTGATCTGATTGTTACAGATATATCTAGAAATTTGATTAAAATATTTTTCTGGACTGAAGATGTAAAAAAACAAAATGGAACATCAAATATAGATACAAAAGTATTACCAATTAAGAAGTCAGCTGTATTGGGTGCGGGTGTAATGGGTGGTGGAATTGCCCAATTATTTGCTGGTAGGAATATACCTTCCCGTGTAAAAGATATCAATTTTGATGCAGTGGGAAAAGCATATCAACAAGCGGCGTCTGTATTGAAAGGCAAAGTTAGAAGGAGAAGACTAACTAAACTTGAGATGTCGCAAATTCTGCAAAAAATTACAGGTACGATTGATTACAGCGGTTTTAAATCAGTCGATTTTATTGTTGAAGCCATCGTTGAAGATTTGGAAATCAAAAAAACGGTTTTTAAAGAACTTGAAAATAATATTCGTGAAGATGCAATCGTTGTGACTAACACATCTTCACTTTTAGTAAATGATATGGCAAAGGCATTTAGAAATCCGCAAAGATTTGTGGGGATGCACTTCTTCAATCCGGTGCACATGATGCCATTAGTAGAAGTGATTCGCGGAAAAGATTCGACAGATGAAGCAGTTGCTACAACATTTCAATTAGCAAAAGCGCTGGGAAAAACTCCGGTGGTTGTTAGTGACGGTCCCGGATTTTTGGTAAATCGCTTGTTGGTTCCTTACATGGTTGAAGCGGTATCTTTATTAGAGGAAGGACATGGAATACAAAAGATTGATCGTGCTATGCTGAATTTTGGAATGCCTATGGGCCCCATAGAATTATTTGATGAAGTGGGTATTGATGTTGCTTTTAAGGTTGCAAAAATACTTGGTCAAAGCATGGGTGATAGAATGGCGGAATCGGATATTTTGGAAAATATGGTAAAAGACGGAAAAATTGGTAAAAAATCTAAAGTGGGATTCTATAAATATGATGGAAAAAAGAAAATATATGATAGTAATATAGAATCATACATTTCTGTAAAAAACAAAACCACACTGTCTGAGGATCAATTGATTCAGAGAATGGTTTATCCTATGATTAATGAAGCAACGCGGTGTCTGGATGAAAAAATTGTGGACAGACCAAAGGATGTTGATTTGGGAATGATTTTTGGAACCGGATTCGCCCCATTCAGAGGTGGATTACTTAATTATGCAGATAGTGAAGGAATTGAAAAAGTCAGTTCAACTTTACAAAGTTTTTCTCAGGAATACGGTTCGCGATTTGAATTGTCTGATGCTTTAAAAAAGATGGCAAAAGAAAATAAAAATTTTTATGAGTATTGGGGAAATTAATTTCAATTTAATTTACCCAAAAGGAGTCATGAATGAAAAAATCAGAAACACTGCCCAGTTTTTCAAAATCTTTGTTCAGCGGATATCTTGTTGATGAAATGGTTTTTCCCTATCCAGAACAGGATAAAGAAGAAAAAGAAAACCTGGATTTAATATTAGAAACATTTAGAAAATTTGCCGAAGACAATATTGATTCATCAAAATTTGATGAAATATGTGAAGTTCCAACAACAGTTATTGATGATTTGAAAGAATTAGGTTTTTTTGGATTGGTAATTCCTGAAGAATATGGTGGATTTGGAATAACCAGTACATCTTACGTTCGAGTTTTGGAAGAAGTAGGAAAAGTAGACGGCAGTATTGCGCTATTAATAGGAGCTCATCAATCGATAGGTTTAAAAGGATTACTGCTTTTTGGAACCAAAGAACAAAAAGAAAAATATTTACCAAAATTGGCAACGGGCGAAATGATTGCAGCATATTGTTTGACAGAGCCCAGCGCCGGATCTGATGCTGGTGGCATAAAAACAAGAGTGGTGCGTGACAAGAAAAAAGGCGTCTATATTTTAAATGGTACAAAAATGTGGATTACCAACGGTGGTATTGCTGATTTTTTTACTGTGTTTGCAAAGGAAGAGATTGAAATGCCTGATGGTGAAAAAAAGGACAAAATCACTGCTCTTATGGTAACCCGTGATATGGGTGTTGCATCCAGTAAACAAGAAAAGAAATTAGGAATTCGTGCTTCATCCACAACAGAAGTTATTTTTGATAATGTAGAAGTACCATTTGAAAATATAATAGGCGAAAGAGGAAAAGGCTTTAAGGTAGCTATGGAAGTTTTAAATTCCGGTCGCGTTGGATTAGCAGGGGGTTCAGTAGGTGGTTCAAAAACGATGCTTAAACAAGCAATTACTCATGTAAAAGAACGGCAACAATTCAACCGTCCTCTAATTGAATTTGAGGCAATAAAAGATAAGATTTCTCAGATCGCGATTAATATTTATGCAGCAGAATCAATGACATATCTAACTACAGCACTTATTGATAGTGGAAAAGTGGACTATTCATTAGAATCTGCTATGAGTAAAACTTATGCTACTGATCGCTTATGGGAAAATGCAAATGAAGTATTACAAATGGCAGGGGGTATAGGTTATAGCCAGGAATATCCCTATGAACAATGGGTGAGAGATTCCAGAATAAATTCAATTTTTGAGGGAACTAACGAAATTTTACGGCTTTTTGTTGCACTTTCCGGAATACAGGAACGAGGTGAATATTTAAAAAAAATTGGTAAAGCTTTAAAAGACCCTATTAAAGGCTTTGGTGTATTGAGTGATTATGCAGTCAGTTATGTAAAGGATAGATTAACAAAAGAACGTATACAGGATGTTCATTCATCTCTTACAGAATCAAAAGCTTTGTTTGAAAATTGGGCAAAAAATTTGCATATCACGACAGAACGTGTTTTAATGAAATACGGAAAAAGTATTATCCAGAAACAAATTATTCAAACACGACTTGCTGATGCAATGATCTATCTTTACTGAATCATTGCAATTTTATCAAGAACAGATAAATGTATAAATGAAAAAAGCGCTGAAAAATGCAAAAAAGAAATCATGCTTTGTAATTCTTTTTGCAACCAAGCCTGGCGATTAGTGAGAAGAAACTTGTTGATGGTTGATAAAAATGATGATGTTAGTATTTTAAAGATATCAGAAATATTAAAGGAAGAAGGTCAATACAATATTTCGTAAAAAAAGAATTCTGAATATTGAATAAATAATTAAGAATTATGAATAATATTTAGTAATTGTGTATTTAGACTCAGCCAAAATATTTACTTATGTCATTTCGATTCCGATTTCAATCGGGAGAGAAATCGGAAAATTTATATAAGAAGATTTCTCGCTACGCTTCGAAATGACAGAAATGTCAATTCGGTAAAAATTTTAATCTAAGTATTATATGAAAATAGATAATAAAAGGAGGAAATAACGTGAATATTGCTGTTTGTGTAAAGCAGGTTCCCGACACGGAAGCCCGTATAAAAATTGGTGAAGACAAAAAGTCCATTGATGAAAGCGAGATAAATTTCATTCTAAATCCTTATGATGAGTTGGCTGTGGAAGAAGCTTTAAAACTAAAAGAGGCGCATGAGAGTGATGTAACAATCATTTCTCTTGGACCGGACAGAATTACTTCTTCAATGCGCAGTGCACTGGCAATGGGCGCCACCAAGGCAATCCATATCAAAATTGATTCTACTCCGGTTGATCCGATGATAACGGCAACTGCCCTGGCACAGGTATTAAAAGAAGGCAATTATGATGTTATCCTTTTAGGGAAACAGGCAATTGACGATGATAATGCTCAAATCGGTCCAATATTAAGTGAACTGTTGGATATTCCTGCTATTAATGTAATTACAAAACTGGATATTCAAGGTGACGTGGTTATAGCAGAGAGACAGATTGAAGGTGGTGTAGAGAAGACAGAAGCAAAATTACCTGTAATACTTACTACCCAAAGAGGATTAAATGAACCGCGTTATGCTTCTTTAAAAGGAATTATGGCTGCTAAAAAAATACAAATTGAAGAAAAAAACATATCACTTACTGATAATAAAATTGAAATTGTTGAAATTAATAATCCGCCACAAAAACCAGAAGGTAAAATTGTGGGCGAAGGGGCAGAAGCTGTTCCGGAATTAATCCGGCTATTAAAAGAAGAAGCTAAGGTGATTTCATAAGCACCAATATCCAAGATTAAAGAACCAAGAACCAAGAACCAAGAACAAAAAGCCAAAAATTAAAATAGATAGGAGAAAATAAATGAGTAGTATTTTGGTGTTTGCCGAACAAAGAAATGGCGAAATCAAAAAAATAGCATTTGAAAACATCACCATTGCCAAAAAGATTGCCACAGAACTTGGTGCCAATGTCGTTGCTGTTTTAATTGGTAATTCTGTATCGGGATTATCGGGTGAACTGGAAAAATACGGTGCTGAAAAAGTTGTTGTTTACCAGGATGCAAAATTGGAAAATTACAGTTCCGAAGGTTATGCAAAATTAATGGCGGAAGCTATCAATGACTATCAGGCTGGAATTGTTATAATGGGCGCAACGGCTATGGGAAAAGATCTGGCTCCCAGAGTTGCAGCAAAAGTAAATGGTGCGGTAGCAACTGATGTTGTATCTGTAGAAGTTGATGGAGAGGAACTTAGAATTGTCAGACCTATGTATGCCGGTAAAGTTAGAACAACCGTGAAATTAACTTCGGCTATAAAAATATTGACAATCCGTCCCAATATATATTTACCGGAAGAAAATTCTGTTTCAGCCAGTGTTGAAGAAAAGACAGCTGACATAGGTGATTTTAAGGCTATTGTAAAGGAAATTATAGCTGGCGCCAAAGATAAATTGGATGTTACAGAAGCCGATATTATCATTTCCGGCGGGCGTGGCATGAAGGGTCCGGAAAACTATCATTTAATTGAATCGCTGGCAAAAAAATTAGGTGCTGCGACAGGCGCTTCTCGTGCAGCAGTTGACGCCGGATGGCGTCCGTATGATGAGCAAGTTGGGCAAACCGGCAAAACGGTTTCACCATCATTGTATATTGCTGTGGGAATTTCGGGAGCGATTCAACATTTGGCAGGAATGTCATCCTCAAAATATATAGTAGCGATTAATAAAGATCCTGATGCACCGATATTTAAAGTTGCGGATTATGGAATTGTGGGAGACTTGTTTGAAGTGGTACCCAAAATGACAGAAGCATTGTAAAATATAAGAACCTCCAAGGTTTATTAATACCTTGAAGGTTTATTTTTTAATTTCAATTCTTAAAATATTCACTGATAGTTTTTGATAAAACTTTTACACCCGTCCGAATACATTCTTCATCCACATCAAAATCGGAAACATGCAAGTCGTGTATTTTACCATTGGAACTTCCGATGCGAATAAATGAGCATGGTAATTTATCTAAGATACACTCGCGTGGATATACAAACAATTGTTTTGATTGGAAAGGTATTTAATAGATTATTTTTATCAATTATTTCTTGTGGGAT
>DAOWAQ010000240.1 GCA_030634505.1 Calditrichia bacterium | reverse complement strand
TATCCGCAACATCTCCATGTACTTTTAAGGTTAAACCTACTATTAAAGATTTTGAGAATTGATAATTGATGCTATATCTTTGGTAGAAATTTCTAAATTTATATGGAGCATAGATATATGTTCCCCAGCTTTGAGAAAAATCAAATTTCCCAAAAAGCAAGTGGTGACTGATTAATCCTGAAACTTGCTGATGATCTAATGATAAACTTTCTCGGATTATTTTTTCTTTATTTGCTCCATCATTTAAATATTCAACTCCAATACTAAATCCGTTTAATAAACTCACTGTGCGCCCGGCTAAGCCATAAAATCCAAAAACATAAGTTGTGCTTTCCGGGAAGTATTCATTTTCACTTATCTTTCTAACCATTCCAAAAATATACACATTATAAAAATACTTCGGGATAAATTCCTGTTTCTCACGTTCAGGAAATAGGACTTTGCCTGATGGATAATAATTTAACCCTAATCCAAAAGTTGGAAAATTCATTCCATAATTTGGTTGTTTTACCCCGCCGTTCGAAATATGATTATATTTTGCATATGCCATTAAATTATACTGATCATTTAACTTAAAATATGCGTTAATATCAATATGTACAATAAAATTTAGACGAGTAGAAAAAAAAGTATTATCAGGATTATTTTCTGTATCATAAATTTTATCCAGGTAACTTACTCCAAATCCCATTCTTGCAGAAAATAAAAAACGATTATACCGAATAAAAAAAGGTTCGGCAAAACCAATTAAATTGTACGAGTTCCCAATAATTTCCTGATTATCGTAATTTATATATAAAAAAGATATACCAGCTTTAGAATAGCAATTGCATTGTTGCCAGTTTTTGTCTTTAAGCATTAACCATGAATACTCTAATTCTAATCCAAAAGGATTTGTATGAGTTAAATGTTCTACTTTACCTGAATGCGGAAGAATAACACCATATTGTGGTTTAATGGCAAGACTGGTTGGATTTTTCAGTTCATCTTGTCCGCTTAAATTCAAATAGTTAATTGTTATAAACAATAAAACCAGAAATTGATTCCTGATCATGTATATCAATTTTTAAAATTCATTCTGCAAATTAGTTATAATATCATCAAAATAAAAAACTTAGCAATCAATTTATGTTTACTTAATATTTTAACATTCACATCTATCTGTTTTATTGTTTGTTATGCCAAATCTGTTCTGGTTATTAACATTGTACGAAAAATTTTGACGAAAATTTTGACGAATTGTTCACAAACCAATGAACCGTAATTTTTTAGTTCGGATTTTTTTACTTTATTTGCAACATTATTTTTGTTGAAAAAGTGAAGACGGATTTAAAATGGACTTTGAAAAAAAGTTAAAAAACAAAACAATATTAGCAGTTTTAACAGTGCTGTTTGTATTGTGTGCTATATACTTTTCCATTGGAATAAAAAACCAGAAAAACTATACTGATTGGCAAATTAATAAGGATAATGAGATTGTACAAATCGAAATAAATAATTTACTTCACTCAACAAATCAAATATATCGCGATAAAATACAATTCTTTGTTAATAATCCGAACCTAAAAGAAAATTTCGCATCAAAAAATTTTGATGAACTATATAAAAAAGCTTTCCCGTTTTATTCGGTTCTAAAATCTGAAGATCCATATCATTTTATTGTTAACTTTTATCTGGAAAATAACAAATTAGCTCTTAATATGGAAATTGGACCTGGCGACAGGACTTTTACTGCAATATCAAACTCCATAGTATCAAAAACCAATAGCACTAAAATTAAAAATTCGGGGTTTGAATTTGTTAACTCTCTTTTATATTATAAAATTGCTCAACCAATTGTTTGCAATGGTGAATATCTTGGTTGTGTTGAGTTTGGAATTCGTGAAGATGAAATAGTAAATCATATTACCAAAAATTTTCAGGTTAATGTAGCCAGCTTATTCAATATAACAACGATAGATTCTTCAATAATTAGCGGATTTAATTCAGACATTAAAATTGGTAATTATATTGTACATTCAATTTTTGAAAAAGAATTATTTAAACAAATTGTCACAGCAAATACAGATCTTACTCCGGGCAAGGTTCAGTACAATGATAAATATTATTATATAGATCGTACTTTCATTGAAAATCATTTTAAAGATAACGGATTTGAAGGTGTTATTTATTTAAAAGATATTACAGTTTTTCAAAACCAGTATCATGCAACCATATACAAATCGCTTTTAATCATTGTATTAATTCTTATTACTACATTTATAATTCTGCATTTTTCATTTAACACACTAATTCATAAATTTTTCAATTTACAAGACTGTTTAGATAAGCGATTAGCTCAAAAGAATAAGGAAATTACAGACACTAATGCCGAATTAAATCAAATATTTAATACTACGGGAAATAGTATGCGATTAATTGATAATGATTTCAATATTTCACGTGTTAATCGTACTTTTTCAATAATATCCGGAATTAGTAAAGAAGATGCAGAAAGCAAAAAATGCTACAATGTTTTTCCCGGGCCATATTGTCATACCGCAGATTGTCCCCTAATCCAGATTAAAAATGGTAAAGAAAAAGTTGAACAAGATATAAGAAAGAAAAATAAACAGGGAAAAATTATTCCGGGAATATTAAGCGCTGTTGCATTTAAAGGGCATAATGGTGAAGTACTAGGGATTATCGAAGATTTTAAAGATATTACTCTAAGAGTAGAAATAGAAGAAGCTTTAAAAAGGACAGAGCAACAATTTTCCATTTTTATGGATAATTTACCCCTTGGCGTATTTATAAAAGATGAAAATTCCAAATCGGTATATTTAAATAAGTATATGGATTTTGTTTTCTCCAACAAAAATTGTCAGAATAAAACACCGGAGGAAATCTTCCCTAATGATTATGCTAAAAGAGTTATTAAAGAAGATAAAAGAGTATTAAATGGCGAAGTCTTAGTTGTAGAAGACCAATTGCCTGACCGATTGGGTGAAAAAAGAACATATCAAACCCATAAATTTAGATATAGAGGAGTCGATAACACATGGCAAATAGGAGGTATATCTCTGGATATTACACAAAAGAAAAAAACAGAATATGCCCTGAAAATTTTATCTAATGCCATCCAGCATTCTCCGACATGTGTTGTTATTACGAATTTAAAAGGAGAAATTGAAATTGTAAATCCTAGTTTTTCTCAAATCACCGGATATACTTCTGAAGAAGTAATAGGAAAAGAAATAGGTATTTTGAATGCTGAAACAAATGCCGGCCCACTATATAAAGACATTATGAGTAATGTGCTTTCCGGAGAAGATTGGCAAGGCGAATTTCAAAATAAAAAGAAAACCGGAGAAAAATACTGGGAGTTAGCTTCCATTTCGCCGGTAAAAAATGATACTGGAGAAATAACACATTTTGTTGTTATTTCAGAAGATATTACTTCTCGCAAGAAAAATGAAAAAGAATTAATCAATGCTAAAGAAAAAGCCGAAGAATCAAACCGATTAAAAACAGCTTTTTTAGCAAATCTTTCACATGAGATCCGAACACCAATGAACGCTATTATTGGTTTCTCAAATTTACTTCTTGAAGAAGATATAGTGTATGAGGAAAAGGTAAAATTGAATAGTCTTATTAATGATAATAGCCAAAATCTTTTGAAACTTATCGATGATGTTATTGATATATCAAAAATTCAGTCAGGCGATATAAAAATTAGTAATACAGAATGTTATTTAAATAAATTACTTCTTGATCTTTATGTGTCTTTCAGTATTCAAGCTGAAAACGACACTAAAAAAGACATTCATCTATCTTTACATAAAGGATCAAAAAATAAAGATTTCAACATTATTACCGATCCTGTACGCCTTAAACAAATTTTATATAATTTAATAGAAAACGCTATTAAATTTACAAAGAAAGGTTTTGTTGAATTTGGATATACATTAATTAAAGATGAAAATAAAATTCAATTCCATGTTATCGATTCAGGTATTGGGATTTCGAATGATAAATTTGATATGATATATGATCTATTCCGACAAGCTGACGAATCGTTTACGCGCG
>DAOWAQ010000098.1 GCA_030634505.1 Calditrichia bacterium | reverse complement strand
GCGCTTCTGGGGGCTTTACCGATTATTTTTCCTTCCGGGCTTACTAAATCGAAAATTTCTTCATCACCGGTTAAATCAAAATTTTGTAAGGGTTTTTTAAAATACTTCATGTAAATCCATTGACCGGCAAAAATCAATATAAAAATGATGTAAAATAATCCACCTGAGATAAATGCCCATGCTTCATTACTTAGATAATATGCTGAATATATTATTAGGCCTACGTGAAAAAGAAATATAAAAAATAACAGTTTTGTTAATTTTTGCATTTGCTTCAATTGAAATTCATTCATATCCATATCTTTCAGGTAACGTTTTCCCATCATCAGTAATAAAGGTTTATCCGAAAAAGAATGAATCCCTAAAAGTATTACAATAATAAATTCAATTAAAGCAGGCTTGATTTTGAAAAAGATATCATTTTCCAACAGTATGGATATTCCACCAAGCGCTATGATAAGAGCAGTATCAAAAAGTACAAATTTTTCAATTTGCCGAAATCGTATGTAATAATAAAAAAACTCGGCTATTCCTACTGCGACCGCAATTATTAAAGCCGTTTTAGTATCAAAGAATTCATCAGCGATAATGAATATTAAAAGAGGAATAAAACCGATTGAAAAATTCTTTATTAACGTTTTTAAATTCATAGTATTTATCAGTTTTGGCGCGAAATATAGAATTTACAATATATAAATGCAAATTGATGAATTATGAAAAAAGTCAAATAAGATATTGTGCAACATATTTTATGTGAGTATATTATCTACTTATTGCGTTTGATTAAGAATTGGTTAACCAGAGGTAGAATTTGATTAGTATTAACATTAAAGAATTACGTGAACGGGTACCTGATATTATTTTTAAACAGGGATTAGAATATTACAAACAAGGTAAGGTTAAAATTACAAACTGGGATCAGACCTCAGTGGTTTCATCAGTGCAGGGAATGAATCTCTATATCGTCCGATTAAGCAGCGATGGAAGGTTTTTTGAATCGGTGTGCACTTGTCCCTTTAGTTATGTATGTAAACACGCAGTGGCTACTGCATTATCAATAATTGAAGATCAGATACATGAAGACGAAGTAGAAAGTAATGGAAATTGGCGGGAATACTTTGAAAAGATTATAGCTATTCAAAGGGTTAACAGTGATTTTACACAAGAAGTTAGATGGAAATTAGTTTATGTTATACACATCCTTGAAAATTACTGGAATTTAAAACCTGTAAAGGTTTATTTAAAAAAAGATGGTACATTTGGGAGAACACAAGACCCGTCATTTAGTGAACTATCTGCTCAAAATGTTACGGCCACAGCTAGTGATTTAATTACCATTTCTTATCTTGAAAGAATACAATCACAACAGAGTTCTACATATTATCGAGGAAGACTTGAATCATTATATTTAAACTTCGGGCTGAATGCAGGCCAATTGTTTAATCTATTACATGACAGTGAAATTCATATCAAAAATGAAGATGGTGAGATTGGACCGAGAATAAGGTTTGGCAGAAGACCATGGCGATTAATTTTTAAACTGGAAGAAATAAATAGTCATTATGAATTTCAGCCATTTTTTGTAAGGGATGAAAAAGAAATTAAAATTGATAAAGACACAAAAATTTTAACAACCCATCCCATCTGGTTTTACTATAACGGGAAATTAAATACCAGTACATTTGATCAATCTTATTCATATTTAAAATCATTTATTGATGATGGTCAACGTGTAACCTTTTCAAAAGATGAGTACAAAACATTAATATCTGATTATCTTTCTAAATTACCGATTTTTCCTTACCTGGAATTTCCGGAAGGCATTGATGTAAAAGAACTATCTGTAGTTACTGGTAAGAGATTATATATTGAAGAAATGGAAGAACAACTGGTAGTATCATTATCGATTATGTATGATGATGTTGAGGTTTCTTTTAACCAGGGCACTGAACAATTTTTACATTATAACCCAAAGAACAGTCAAATAATCAGGGTAAGACGTGATCAGAAACTTGAAGAACAAACAAGGGAAGAGGTTATAAGCAGTAATATTATTGAGGATACTCCCGGTTTGTTTTATGCGAATTTTGATAATGCATTAGATTGGCTGTTTGATGGTCTCCCTCAATTATTAAAATCAGATTTTGAAATTTTAGGAGAAGAAAAATTAGTCAGGTTTAAAGTCCGGCGTAGAAAACCGACGATTAATATGTCGGTATCCTCAGAAATAGATTGGTTTGATTTGGATCTTGATATTGATTTTGATGGCGTTGCACTGACAATAGCAGAGCTTAAAAAAGCGCTTAAAGCACAAAAAAAATTCGTAAGACTCAAAGATGGAAGCATTGCTAAATTGCCTGAAAAATTGATGCAAAAATTTCAATATCTTTTAGAATTTGGTCAATCCAGTGATAACTCACTACGCTTCCAGGATTACCATTTATCGTTTGTTGATAAAATATTGAGTGAGGCGGATAATAAAAAAATTGATGACAGAAGTAAGAGAAAACTTAAAAAATTGGAAAAGTTTACAAAAATAAAAGAACATCCTTTACCTGAGAATTTTAAAGGTGAATTACGTTTCTACCAGAAAGCCGGATACAACTGGTTGTTATTTTTAAAAGAATTTTCGTTTGGTGGCTGCCTGGCTGATGACATGGGATTGGGAAAAACCGTGCAAACGCTTGTTTTTTTACAAGCTGAAATCAACAGAAAGAAAATTCCAAACCTGATTGTTTCTCCAACTTCGGTGTTATTTAACTGGCAAAGAGAAATTGAAAAATTCACCCCGGAAATTGATTTTGTAATTCATTACGGCAGCAAAAGAACAAGAGATGTTAGAAGGCTAAGGAAAAAGCCATTAATTCTTACAACCTATGGTCATATAAGAAGAGATAAATCGTTTCTAAAAAACATCGATTTCCATTATATTATTTTGGACGAATCACAAAATATTAAAAATCCCAGTTCGGAAACAGCTCAGGCTGCGAGGGAATTGCAATCCAGACACAGACTCACATTAACGGGTACACCTGTAGAAAATAACACACTTGATCTTTGGTCACAATTTGCATTTTTAAATCCAGGCTTATTGGGATCACAGATGTTTTTTAAAGAGAACTTTGCAAATCCGATAGAAAAAGAAGCTGACGTACAGGCAAGTGCAACATTAAAAAAATTGATTTTCCCTTTTATATTAAGAAGGACAAAAGAAGAGGTTGTCAAAGAATTACCGCCAAAAGTTGAAAACGTAATTTACTCACCAATGAGTGAGAGGCAGCAAGAAATTTATGATAAAGTAAAGGAAACTTACCGTAGTACAATACTGTCAGAAATTAGTCAAAAAGGTTTGGGAAAAACAAAAATGCGGGTACTGGAAGGATTAACGAAACTGCGACAAGTGGCTTGCCATCCCGGGTTGATTGACAGAGATTTTTATGATGAAGCTGGAAAATTTGAAGCTTTAAAGTTAATGATTGAAGAAATTATTGCAGAGAATCATAAAGTATTGGTTTTCTCTCAATTTGTAAAAATGCTGCATATTATTCGTGATCACCTGGAGGAAGAGGCAATAGAATTTACCTACCTTGACGGTTCGACTAAAAACAGGGAAGATGTAGTAGATAAATTTCAGAATGATGAAGATATTCGAATATTTTTAATTAGTTTAAAAGCCGGAGGCGTTGGAATAAACCTGACTGCTGCTGATTATGTTATTCATTATGATCCGTGGTGGAATCCGGCAGTGGAAATGCAGGCTACTGACAGGGCACATAGAATAGGACAGGACAAAAGAGTGTTTGCATATAAGTTAATTACCAAAGATAGCGTAGAAGAAAAAATCCTGAAATTACAGGAACAGAAAAAATCATTGGTGAAGAATTTAATTACAACCGAAGGTGGAGTTTTTAAAAGTCTGTCTAAAAAGGATATCATTAGTTTATTTGAATGATTTTCAAGATATAATATTGTAAGCGGGTTGTTTTGTAAAATGTATAAGATATGTTGTATTTGTAAATTAATCTGAAAAATAATTAATTATATATTTTCCTTAATTCATAATAATTACTACCACAATGTTCTCGATTTCTGAGAAACCATACAAATTCATTGCAAAAATTGTTATACATTAGTATCTTTATTTCCGTTAAAAAGAAGTTTAGAAATATTTATAATCCGGTTAAACGCAATACTTCGTTTATCGGGAAGTTGTAGGGCATACTGTGGTTAACAGCAGAGAAAAAATGATGAGAAAACATATAGGATTTATACATGAATACTTTTAACCCAATATTTTCCATAACCAACCAAATGACGTCCGCAATAACGAAAATTGAGCGTGCTCGTGGTTTTTTGGAAGCTGCTCATTTATCCGAAGATTGGATTCGAGCCATGGGTAATCGTGCTCTTGTACTTGAAGCCCATCATACAACCCATATTGAAGGAACCCGTCTGACCCTTGACCAGGCTGAACGTTTATGGAATGGAGAAAAAATTCCTGACGTCGACCCTGATGATGTTCAGGAATTATTGAACTACCGGGAAGCATTTGAATTTGTATCCGATAGTCTTGACAGCGGAGATCCAATAACCGAAGGACTGATTCGTGAAATTCACCGCCTTTTAGTGAAGGGTGTGAGGGGCGATAAAGCTGAACCTGGTATATATCGCAAAATTCAAAATTATATCGCTAATTCTAGAACAGGTGAAGTAATATATACGCCTCCTATAGCATCAGATATTCCAATATTAATGTCGAAATTGGTTAAATGGATTAATTCTGATACAGACATTCACCCTATTCTCATTAGTGGTATAGCTCAGTTTCAATTTGTACATATTCATCCTTTCCTTGATGGAAATGGCCGTACCTCCCGTTTACTTTCAACTTTGTTTTTATACAAATCCGGTTATGATTTTAAACGCCTTTTTTCCATCAGCGAGTTCTATGACCGTGATAGAGGCGCCTTTTATAACGCTATTCAAAGTGTAAGAGAAAATGATATGGACATGACAGCGTGGCTTGACTATTTCACCAAAGGCCTTAAAACACAAATGACAGAGGTCAAAAACCGGGGTGAAAAAGTCATTCGCAGGGATGTACTTGTAAAAAAACATGACCTGAATGAAAGACAATGCAAAGCTCTCGATTTCCTTTTGCAGCATGACCGCTTAACAATCCGAGAACTAGAGAACTTGTGCCCTGATGTTAATAGACGAACACTCCAACGGGACTTAAAAAACATGATTGATAAAGGAATCGTTGATTTTGAAGGTTCAACAAATAACTTGAGCTACTTTATTGGCAAATAACTTATGACAAACTTGCGATAAAAGTTGCGACAGACTTACGACATCAACTTGCGACACAATGGTATAATTGGTTGATTTTGAGTAAGATACAACCTACACTATCGTGGTTACGGCTGAAAAAGGGCAATTTAAAAATAAAAGAAAATGTAAGATGTACATAAAAAACACTGGAAGTACAAGCGACCACGGTACGACCCTACAACAAAGGCTATACATAATACTCCCGATGGTCGCACTACGCATAGCCCAACCGTTATCAGTAATAAATCTAATTATTTATTTTTGATATATTTTTTTATAAATTGAAGTCATATACATATAGTGAAAGGTTCAAGACATGAGTAATTTGTCAATAGAAAAAATATATAAGAATATTTCAAAACTAAAAAGATCGGATAAAATGACGCTAATTTCCAAATTAATTGCTGAAATTTCTAATCCCTACGATAAAAAAAACGCAACAAATATATATGATATTAAAGGGGTAGGTAAAGAAATTTGGGATAATACTGATGCTCAGGAATATGTGAATAAAGAAAGAGCATCATGGAAATAGAAAAAATATTTAACAAACATAAAAGATTAATGATTGATACTGCTCCAGTTATTTATTTTATCGAAGAGCATAGTAATTATGGCAACATTTCTGAAAAACTATTTCGAATTATTAGAGATGATTATTCTATTACAGCTTTTTCATCAGTCATAACACTCATCGAAGTTTTAACTCAACCATTTAGAAAATCTTTAAATAATATTGCAGATAAATATCGCACATTTCTATTACATTCAAGTAATTTTATTATTTACCCTGTAGATACTATTATTGCAGAAAAATCTGCTCAATTAAGAGCAAAGTATGATATGAAAACCCCTGATGCCATTCAGATATCGGTAGGGCTTGAGAATGAAGCTACTCTATTTATTACAAATGATAAAGAACTTAAGAGAATCAAAGAAATTGAAGTTCTGATATTAGAAGACTATTTATAACAAAAATGTAAATTAGATTTACTACTGATAACAGCGTGTAAATACAATTAAAACTACATTTATACTTATCCGTTATGTATAATCGAAAACAAATAATAAAATCCATATAAATAATACATAAAAATATATTTTGCCAACCTTTCTTGCAAGGATTTGGATTAACATATCTGAAACTTCAAGATGGTAATTCTTTATAAAATCATGCTGGTTTAAATATTATCAAAAGCTCTATTAAACTCGTGATATAATTCAGTTTTGCAAACTGAGTGGATTGCAATCTTGTTATTAAAATTTGACAATTTAAATAACATATATTATATTAACGCCTAAATAATGACTAACGGTCATATATTGGTTATGGTTATAGTATAAACTTTTATTTAGCAGGGAAAAATTATGGGAATAGCCGAACGAAAAGAGCGGGAAAAAGAACAACGCAAAACTGAAATTATTGATGCTGCAGAGCGGATTTTCTTTTCAAAGGGATTACAAAATGCAACTATGGATGATGTTGCAGAGGAAGCGGAATTGAGCAAAGGAACCCTATACCTTTATTTTAAAAATAAAGAGGATCTATATCTTGCTATACATTTACGTGGAAATCATATTTTAAAAAAAATGTTTGAAAATGCAGTAAAAAAACATCAAAAGGGAATTGACAAAGTACGGGCAATTGGTGCCGCCTATTTTGACTATTATAAAAAATATCCCGATTATTTTAATGCGATGATTTATTATGAGTCCCGGGAAATAAACTGGGAAGATGAAGATACAATTGCGTCACAGTGTGTATTAGTAGGAGCCTCAACTTTAGAAGTATTAGTTCAGGCAATATTGATAGGAATAAACGATGGAACGATTCGACCGGATGTGGATCCATTAAAGACGGCAATAAGTTTATGGGGACAATCAACAGGAATGATTCAGATTGCAGTACTTAAAGAATCGATGATTTTGGCAAAACATGCTATC
>DAOWAQ010000277.1 GCA_030634505.1 Calditrichia bacterium | reverse complement strand
TGGTCAAACGAATCATTAATTCGTCTTATTGATATTGAAGAATATATTTCAAAAGACAACTCACAGCGCGCTAAAAATTTTATAAATAAGCTAATTAATCGGGGAGAATCACTTAAAGAATATCCATATAAAGAAAGAATTGTTCCAGAATTTTCAGTACTTGAGATTAGGGAAATACTTGAAAAAAATTACCGTTTAGTCTATCGAATGGCAAAAGACAGAATTGAAATACTCACAGCTTTTGAGGGCCATAGATTAATTCGCCCGAAAGAAATATTTAAAAATAAATAAATTGCTAACCATCGTATCGAATTGGATAGCCGTTATACATTGATCTACATTGAAAATTAATTAACTCTAGCCAGCCAACTCAATATTAAAAATAGAAATTCTGTATTGATTTAAGTAGTTACATATTAAAACAATTAACTATGTCTGATTTCATACACAAAATTCGAAACTGGTCTTATAACAAACAGTACCTCGGAAAACAGGGAAAAAATTTAGAAAGCGTCTTAAAAAACATCATCGGTGTTTATAGCGCTCACCCCTCTGCTCCACTTTCTTTATACGCACGATTACAATCATTTAATCAGCAGGATTTTTACAACCTGGACATGCAAAGAAAAGTCCTTCGTGTTCCGTCAATGCGCGAATCTGTTTTTTTGTTACCAAAAGAAAATGCTTTTAAAATAATGTCTGCCACAATTCCGGCACCTTCTAATCCATACTGGCAAAAGCGATATTCAATCAAAAACAGAATAATTCCACCGGGAAAATACTCTGAATGGAAAGAACAAATTTTCAAAATTTTAACCGAATCAAAATTATTTTGGCTACTATTGATGTCATATTGAATCCCGATTTATCGAATTGAGAAATCTAAAATTAGATTTCTCATTTAAACCTGAAGTGACATAATTTGTTGTATTATAATTTATTTTTATTATTCATAAAATTTTTGTAGAATATACTAATCAATACATATCTGAATAGTATTTGTACAATATAAAGACTCATGCCCTACCCCTCCTGTAAAACGGACAGGCCTTATCCTAAAAGAAAAGGGGTTAATTTAGGCATATAAAAAGTCCCTCTCTTTATAAGAGAAGGATATAGGGTGAGTTGGGACTTGTTAATTATGAGTTATTTAATTTTTGGAATTACATACGCCTTTGCAGCAGCTGTTCAACCCGGTCCATTCCAGGCATTTATCATCTCACAAACTTTAAGTAAAGGCTGGCGTTCTACACTACCGGCTGCATTTGCACCTATGCTTAGTGATGCGCCAATTATTACTCTCGTCTTGTTAATCTTAAGTACTATACCTGATAACATGGTTTACTTATTGCAATTAGCGGGTGGCATCTTTTTGTTATATCTATCCTATGGCGCTTATAACAGCTGGCGGACTTATGATGAAAATCAAATAACCAAAAGACAAACCGGTCAACAAACATTGTTTAAAGCAGCGATTGTCAATCTGCTTAATCCAAATCCCTATATTGGTTGGAGTTTAATCATGGGTCCGCTGCTTATTGAAGGATGGCGGGAAACTCCTGCAAATGGTATTGCATTAGTTTTAGGATTTTACCTGACCTTAACAATTTGCACTGCAGGGATAATTATTCTATTTGCTGCTGCCAGAAATCTTGGCCCAAGGGTCAGTAAAATATCCATTGGGATTTCTGCGTTAGCTCTAGCCGGTTTTGGTATCTATCAAATATTTATGGGAGTTCACAGACTTTTTTTCTAAAAAATAAGGATACTGAAATGAATAATGTTGAAGTTGCAAAAAACAAATTCATAGAGGGATATAACTGAGCACAATCAGTATTGTTTGCGTTTGCAGATGACAGAATAATTGACAAAAATACTGCTTTGAAAATTACAACCGGATTTGGTGGCGGTGTAGCCAAAGAAGGTGAAATTTGTGGCGCCTTTACTGCCGGAGTAATGTTATTGGGTCTGGTTCATGGTAGAGGATTAAAAGAAGATGAAACCTACAAAGAAAATACATACCAGAGAGTACAAGATTTTATTGGTGCATTTAAGGAAAAAAACAACTCAATACTTTGTAGAGAAATTTTAAATGGCTACGATTTAAAAACAGAAACAGTAAATAAATTTTTTAAAGAAAACAACTTCAAAGATGAAATTTGCTTGCATTGTGTTTCATCAGCAGTAGAATTACTTAATAAATTTATTTAGATTTCAGATCTAATTTAAATATCATACCACTAAGTTTGAAAAAAGGATACCATATGTCAAAATATATAATTTTATTTATTATTCTTTTATCGGCTGTAGTTGCTGCACAAGATAATTTCTCAATTCAAATAAAAAACTATAGTTTTGAATTATATGATGTAAATAACAATTTAGATGGCTGGGAAACAGGCAAAAATAAATCAACTGCTATTGAAAATAAGAATGCTCAATCCGGGTCTGCATGTTTAATAATAAGTCACGATAATTGGCATCAGTCAGAAATCATATCTGATCCAGTGGAATTGCAAATCGGTCATTTATATAAAATCAGTGCATGGGTCAAATCAGAAAATGCATTTACCAACCCCATTGATCGTTACCCGACATCTGTCGCGGCATGTATAACCATGGAATCATTTCCCTTTACAAATCATTCCCCTACTGTCGGAGCAACGAAAGGCTGGACGAAAATTGAAGTTGAATTTATCGCAACAAAAAAAGCAGACAGAATCAGACTTCATTTTGGATTTAATGGCAAAGCCAAAGGCAAAGTTTGGTTTGATAATGTTGAACTTGAAAAAGTTGAAGATATTAAGAGCTATATTCCACCGGAAACAGTTAAGTGGTTTGATGAAGGATTTAGCTACGATGACCGCGGTTGGATATTTGTGCATATCGAAGGTAAACCATATGAACGAGGTTACCAGTACGGATATCTAATCGCAGAAGAGATGGTTGAATATATGAATAAGTTAGCGATTGAAGCCAACGAAAAAGATCCGGAAAAAGGATGGAATGATACACGATACATAGCTGATGCCTTTATGCTTCGAAAATACGAAAAAGAATTCCTTACTGAAATGAAAGGAATCGCTGATGGAGCAAATAAATCTGGTATAAAACTATTTGACCGCGAACTTGATTTAATTGATGTGGTTACTATGAATTCTGTCATAGATATTGAATGGGCAAGATATGCCATGCCACGAACCGGTAACCCTTTATCAGGACAAAGTTTTCTAAAAGCTGAGGATGAACTGGACATTCCAAACAGACTTCACAAATGTTCTTCATTTCTTGCCAATAATACATCTACTGTCGATGGCAGGATTGTATTTGGTCAAATCTTTATGTGGGGCGGTTACACAGGACCGCATTGGAATGTAATTTGTGACGTCGTTCCAACTGATGGTCATCGATTAGTTTATCAAACTTTTCCCGGTGGAATCCATTCCGGCGCCGATTTTTATATCAATGAATCAGGGATAATGATTGGTGAAACTACTGTATCACAAACACCTTTTAATCCTGATGGTTCACCACAATCTAATCGTATCAGAAAAGCGGCGCAGTATGCCAGCAGTATTGATGAAGTTGTAAAAATTCTTACAACAAATAATAACGGAATGTATGCCAATGATTGGCTAATTGCTGATACAAAAACAAATGAAATTGCCGTACTTTTGCTGGGAACGAAAAAACACAAACTCTGGCGAAGTTCAAAGAAAGAATTTTACGGGGACACCAAAGATTTCTACTGGTGTAATAACAATAACAAAGA
>DAOWAQ010000195.1 GCA_030634505.1 Calditrichia bacterium | reverse complement strand
TTTTATCAATTGCTGTTGGATCGATGTCAACATGAATTTTGTATGCATTTTTTGCAAAAGTATCTGTTCTTCCGGTAACTCGGTCATCAAAACGGGCGCCTAATGATACAAGGACGTCACAATTATTTACAGCCTGGTTGGCCCAATATGTACCGTGCATACCCAGCATGCCAAGTGACAATTCACTTGTACCCGGAAATGCTCCTAATCCCTGCAAGGTCATAGTAACAGGTAGATTATTCTCAGTGGCGAAATGTTTTAATTCCTCCGATCCACCAGACATAATTACACCACCCCCGACATATAAAATTGGTCTCTTTGCATTCTCAATTATCTTAGCAGCTTTTTTGATCTGGTTACTATGACCGTTATAAGTTGGTTTATAACCACGAATTTCGACTTTCTCCGGATAATTGAAAAGACATTCTGAAGCAATTACGTCTTTTGGCAGGTCAACAACAACAGGTCCCGGTCTTCCGCTTTTAGCAATAAAAAATGCTTTTTTAATACTACTTGCCATGTCTTCAATATTTCTTATTAAAAAGCTGTGCTTGGTAATGGGACGTGTAATACCGATAATATCAGCTTCCTGAAAGGCGTCGTTGCCAATCAAGTGAGTAGGTACCTGACCTGTGAAGATAACAATCGGAACTGAATCCATATATGCATCGGCGATTCCCGTCACTGTGTTTGTTGCTCCTGGACCGGATGTAACCAAAACAACCCCGACTTTCCCTGTTGCTTTGGCATAACCTTCGGCCATATGTGTAGCGCCCTGTTCATGTCTTACCAATATATGTTTTAAAAAATCTATATCATAAAGGTGCTCGTAAATCTTTAATGTTGCGCCACCAGGATATCCAAAAATGACTTCGACATTCTCCCGTTTCAGGCATTCGAAAAAGATTTCTGCACCGTTGAGTTTTTGATGTGATTCAGACATAATATTTCTCTCCATTATATAGTATTAAAATTCTGGCGTTTTTAATATAGCTCCTGTACTGGCAGAAGTCACCATTTGTGAATATCTGGCTAAATATCCTTTTTTTATTTTTAGTTGAAAATCGGGTAATGCAGATAAACGCGAATTTAACTCTTCCTCACTTAGTTCAACATTTAGTTTTCTATTTGGAATATCAATTTTAATTAGATCACCATTTCTTAATGCCGCGATCGGGCCACCGGCAGCTGCTTCCGGAGAAACATGTCCAATACAGGCACCCCTTGTCCCACCCGAAAATCGCCCATCGGTAATTAGAGCAACTTTATCTCCGAGATTCATTCCCATAATTGCACTGGTTGGTGCTAACATTTCCGGCATTCCTGGTCCTCCACGTGGACCTTCGTAACGAATTACCATAACATCACCGGGTTGAATTTCTTTATTGGAAATACCTGCAAGCGCGGCATCCTGTGAATTATAAATTCGGGCAGGACCTTTGTGAACAAACATTTTAGCATCAACAGCGCCGGTTTTGACCACTGAACCTTCAGGCGCCAGGTTTCCAAAAAGAACAGCCAGCCCACCGGTTTCTGAATATGGATTATCTATAGTTTTGATAACTTCCGCATTTTTTATTTCAGAATTTTTTATATTTTCAGCAAGTGTTTTTCCTGTTACGGTAAGCATTGAACCATCCAGTACACCATCAAGTTTTGATAATTCTTTTAATATAGCTGAAATACCTCCCGCCTGATCGACATCTTCCATATGAACATTTTTTGATGCCGGACTTACTTTACAGATATAAGGGACATTTTCTGAAATTTCGTTTAAGGTTTTGAGATCAAAATCGATACCGGCTTCACTCGCAATCGCCAGTGTATGAAGAATGGTGTTTGTACTTCCACCCATTGCCATATCCAGGGCAAAAGCATTGTGGAATGAATTTAGACAAAGGATATCGGAAGGTTTTATGTCATTTTTAACAAGATTTATAATTTGAGATGCTGCTTTTTTTACCAGTTCTTTTCGAGCCGGATTAACGGCTAATATTGTTCCATTTCCGGGTAATGCTAATCCCATAACTTCCATCAGGCAATTCATCGAATTAGCAGTGAACATACCTGAACACGAACCACAGGTGGGACAGCTCAAATCTTCAAGTTCTTTTAATTCGTCATCATTGATTTTGCCGACCTGGTATTCACCAACTCCTTCAAAAACCGAGATTAAATCAAGTTTTTTCCCGGCAGAGCTGCGACCGGCTTTCATGGGTCCACCGGAAATAAATATAACCGGAACATTAATTCTAACCGCAGCCATTAACATACCCGGTACAATCTTATCACAATTTGTGATACAAACCAGCCCGTCCAGTCTGTGTGCTTCAACTACTGTTTCTACTGAGTCAGCAATCAATTCACGACTTGCAAGGGAGTAGCGCATACCGATATGACCCATAGCGATACCATCGTCAACACCAATTGTATTGAATTCAAATGGAACACCTCCGGCATCCCGCACACCCTTTTTAACAATCTGTCCAAATTCCTGCAGGTGAACATGACCGGGGATTAAATCTATGTATGAGTTGCATACGCCAATAAAAGGTTTGGCAAAATCCTCATCATTTTTAATGACGCCCGTGGCTTTAAGCAAACTTCGATGTGGTGCTTTATCAAATCCACTCTTAATAAGATCCGATCTCACTTATACCTCCAAAAGAAAATCAATCCTTCATTTATACTATTTCCGTTCGGGTCAACCCCTATCTTATTTTAATTTTTTCTGTGAATTTGAATTTAGTTAAATATGATTCGGGATTGACTTTATTCTTAGCCTATAATAATAATCAGGCTAATTATAATAATCCCAATAAGAAGCAGAATGTCTAAAGGAAGGTTAATTAAATTAATAGAAGACACACGAACTCTGTTATCTAGGGTGATTGGTTGAAAGCTTGAAAAAATATTTTTGTTCGTGTTCTTCATAATTTTTTGTAAAAAAGTTCGGCAAGTTTAAAGTTTTATTTTTAGTTTGTCAAGTAAGGGAACGAATTAATTTTAGTTTTTTTGCATATTTATGCAATAATTTGAAATAAACCAATTTTAATGGGTATTGTTTACTCGGATAAGTGTAGTGGTGGAGAAAAGAAATATTAGTCCGGGAAATTAGCAAGTATAGAAATGTATTTTGCTGTGACGAGTGTATTTATTTAGAATTTACTTCGTAATTTTTTCCACAATCCAGAGCCAATTGCTTTGTCAGCAACAGCCATTACATTTTTATGGAAGATAGAATATCCTGATCTCCGGCCCATAATTCTCTTACTATTTGTGCATCAGTTTTATTTATATAGTTATTTAAAACGTAAGTGGTTAATGTAATATCATTAAGATATCCTTACTATTCGGAGGATATTTATAAACAATCTTTGAATTTTAAATTTTTATTTGTATTTTTCTATAAAACTATATAATCACATGGTTAGACCTATAGCTGATTTTATATAAAAATTGAGGACCTCTATTTGCTAACAAAAAAATGTAAGGTGATGTATTTTGAAAAACAATTTATTTATCCCGAAAGATTATAAACCATTATTGGATTTAAAAAAAACTGAAAAAGCAATCCGTTTAATCAAAGAATTTCTCCAGATTAATTTAGCATTTGAGTTGAACCTCCAACGGGTTACTGCACCTCTGTTTGTCAAAGCCGGTACCGGTATCAACGACGATCTAAACGGTATAGAGAAACCGGTTTCTTTTAGTATAAAAGCTATGGATAATATAAATGCGGAGATTGTACAATCATTAGCCAAATGGAAGCGTATGATGCTGGCGGATTATAATTTTCAGCATGGAGAAGGTTTGTATACCGATATGAATGCTATACGATCAGATGAGTATTTGGATAACCTGCACTCACTATATGTGGATCAATGGGATTGGGAGAAAGTGATATCTCAAAATGAAAAGAACTTGGATTATCTTCGAGATATAGTTCGAAAAATATATGACGTCATAAAAAGAACAGAAAAATATATATGCCATCAATACAGCGTCATCAAACCCATCCTTCCGGAAGACATTACTTTTGTTCATAGTGAAGAACTAGAGGAAAGGTATCCGGAACTGGCTCCCAATGAAAGGGAAAAAGCTATATGTGAGGAATACGGTGCTGTATTTATAATCGGAATTGGTGGAAACTTGAAAAACGGAAAGCCTCATGATGCTCGAGCCCCGGACTACGATGATTGGTCTACACCCGGTGATAGTCGTCACAAGGGACTGAATGGAGACATATTGGTTTATAACCCGATTCTTAGCTGTGCCTATGAATTATCTTCAATGGGAATACGAGTAGATGCCGTAGCTTTATTGCGACAACTGAAAATCGCAGGCGAAATGAAAAGAAAAGATTTGTATTTCCACCGTCGCGTCCTCAATAGTGAATTACCGCTTTCAATCGGAGGTGGCATCGGACAATCCAGGCTGTGCATGTTGTACCTTCGAAAAGCGCATAGCGGAGAAGTCCAAAGCAGTATATGGCCTGATCATATGATAAGTGAATGTCTCGGGAATAACATTTTTTTATTATAATACTCGCTTTTAATATAGAAATATTTTTTTGTAAA
>DAOWAQ010000243.1 GCA_030634505.1 Calditrichia bacterium | reverse complement strand
TTATTATTTAGTTAAAATGAAATGAGATGATTCATTTCAACCATATTTAATAAGTAGAATATTTTTTAATTTGTTTGTAAGTAAGTAGTTACTTACATTTGCAATATGAAAATTCAAACCCGCAAAAATACTTTTGAGAGAAGAAAAGAAATTGTTGACGCAGTTTTGAAAATTATCGGTGAGAGAGGTTTAACTGCCCTTTCAACAAAAACAATTGCAGAAGAAGTTGGCGTTACCACCGGGGCTCTTTTCCGTCATTTCCCTTCCCTGGAAGAGATATTAAGAGAGGTAACAAGGTTTGCAATTTTACAAATTGAAGAAACATTTCCTGATGAATCGATCTCTCCGCTTGAAAAAATCAAATTATTAGCAAAAAATAGAATTACGCTTCTAAATTCATGTAACGGATTAGCATGGCTGCTAAAATCTGAACAGGCATTTTTAACTTTACCAAAGGATTCTGTTGAAAGCTTACGATCAATGATGAAACGATCAAAAAGGTTTCTTTTAAAATCGGTAAAAGACGGTATTAGTGAAGGAAGTATAAGAAATGATATTGATCCGGAAGTATTAATTGTAATAATAATGGGTGCTATCCACTCAATGATAGGATTGCCGGGAATGAAGAAGAGTTCAAATAAAAAGCAGTTATCAGAAATTAAAAAAGTATTAAACGGATTGGAAATTATGATTTCCAAAACGTCATCCAATAGTAAATAAAATAATTCATTATAAAATTAAGGAAATAATTATGTCATTTAATGCAGAAACAACAGTGGGTCAAATTGCCACGGATCATCCATTAGCAACAAGGGTATTCGCCCGTCATAAAATAGACTACTGCTGCGGTGGTGGAAGTCCGTTAAAAAATGTTTGTGAAAAAGAAGGGTTAAATGCCGAAGGATTATTGGAAGAAATAAAGAAGGAATTGGGAACTATAGATTATGACGAAAAGAAATGGAATAACGAACCATTAACAGATTTAATTGATCATATTCTAATTACTTATCACAGACCATTGGACGAGGAGTTACCAAGATTAGAACAAATGGTTTGCAAAGTTTATGATGTTCATGGTGATAAAGATCCGGAAATGTTTGCGGAACTAAAAAAAGTTTATCTAGGATTAAAAGCTGAGCTTGATGGTCATATGATGAAAGAGGAGCAAATTCTATTCCCTATGATTAAAAGAGGTGAGGGCTCAATGGCTGGCGGTCCGGTTAAAGTAATGATGACGGAACATGATAATGCTGGCAATGCTTTAAAGAAATTCCGCGAACTTACAAATGATTATAGTGTTCCGGAAGAAGCATGCAATACATGGAGAGCTTTATGGCATGGTTTGGAAGCTCTGGAAGGATCTCTTCATCAACACATCCACCTGGAAAATAATATCCTCTTTCCAAGAGCACTAAAAGGCGAATAATTATAAAAAGATTTTATTAGTTTGATTTCCTAACAAGAACCAATCATTTTATTTATTGCAGATAATTTGATTGGTTTTTATTTATAATTTTTTAATGAAAATATAATTCACACATCTTATTTATTAATAGGTTTAACGGCAAAGCAAATAAATTGGTAAGCGTTAATTGGCTGGATATGTGAAATTATATATTTTGTGTTAACGGTATTATTAGGCATTTTACCATTTATAACTGAAGAAGCGGTAAATTATTTTTTTCTATAGTAAAATTGTCCTATCAAAATCATCCGGTAATATTAGTTCAAAAAAGAAGAACTCTCTTTGGTCTTAGTAACCATAAATTTTAAAAGACTATCTAAATAGAAAATTAACCTGCGAATGGTCAATTATCCTTTTCTTTATTCATTATTAAAGCATAATATTTTATTAATTGAAGTATTAGCGAAAAGACAAATCTTTAACAATTAACATTTTATAAATTAATAAGAAAGTATCATTAAAAAATTTTGTTTGTTCTTCCCCAAAATGAAAATGTTAAAAACCAGTCAATATAATTTCCTTTTGAATAATCGCCTTTAAAAAATTCGTCAACAATTTTGCTGATTTTTGAATAATCCAGATATTGATTATGCTTAGTTGTGTTACTGTTTAGTAAATCAAAAATATATTCTCTGGAGTTTAAAAACACTTTATATTTCATGTAACTATGCTGCCTAAATAGTTTTCTGTGAACCAGCAGTCTTATCATCGCCAATTTATAATTTAGAAAAAAAGTATATTCTAAGTTGTTGTTTACAAGATTAATCCTGGTTAATTTTTTTTCCGTTTTTTTTATTATTCCCTTAATAAATTTGCTGCCGGATTTGAGTTGAAGAAGAATATTCAACCCAATATTTATTATTTCTTTTTGAGCTAACGGCATAAATGATACGAAATTCTGATCGAGTATTGTTTGTCCTGGTCCGTAAATGTTTGGAAGCATAAAACGAACGGATATTAAATCTAATATGTCTGCTAAATCTTTTTTGTTTTTGGGAGAATCAAATAAGGATATTAACTCAGTTGAAACCACATCAACTCCTTTTCGCATAGCTACTATAATCTCTTCATTATAAATATCAGGCTTAGGTGCTGATAATAAGGACTTTATTTCTCCGACATTTTCAGGTTTGAAAAAGCTGTATCCTTTTAAATATAATTTGTTAAAATATTGCCTTCGGTAAAATCCCCCAAATCCACCATCTAATAATATAACGTTCATCAAATATTCTTTACCATAAAATCCAAAATCAAGTAGTTGTGTTAATGGTATAGAAGGAGGAATATTTTTGTAATATTTATAGATTTCTTCCTCAGCATCTTGAAGAGTAATGTTGTTGCGCTCTAACAAACGATGTTCAAGTTTAAAAGATTTACAAATCTCACTAGCAATTTTTAAATCTTTATTTTCTTCGTTTCTAAGTGAATAGCATTGAAAACTTTGTTTGCTTTTTAGTAAAAATGCAAGAACCAATCTAGAATCAATTCCACCAGACAAGCCAAGTGATATAACTTTTTTATCAAAAGGTTTAATTGAACAATAAGCAGAAAGTGATTCAGGAAAGATATTCACTGCATCTGTAATACCAGTTTTAATAAATTGATGGCTTGATATAAAAGATTCATTTTTATCAGATTTAATTTTTCCTCCCGGGCCAAGTCTCTTTATTTCATTAAAGATAGAGTTATTTGAAAGCTGAAAGTTCGTTAACCAGAGTGAACTAAAATATTTAAAATTTATACTTTTATCATTCGCATAATCTACTAAAAGATCAAAACGTGTTGAAAATATTAGTTGATCTTGTTTATCTATAAAGTATAAATCTCGTAGGCCAAGAACATCATTACTAATTTCTAATTTTCCATTAGAATATGTAACTAAAATAAAATGACCATTTAATTTATTTGTGAGTAATAGAGATTTGCCGTGGAGATTTTTCTTCCTTAATATTTTTTTTCTATTATTTTCTTCTCCTATTAAGACTCCAACATATGCTATCACTATATTTTCCGAGATTGTCAAAAAGGCAGTGTCAAGGTTTCCACCGACAGCAAGAAAAATGTTGTTGTTTTCGTACTTAGCAAATTCTTCATCGAGATTAATATTAATCTTAATTGTATTTTCTTTATTAAATATTCCGAACAGCCAAGACATAAACGTTCCACTGTTTTATTTAAAAGCGATGTATAGTTAACAAAATATCTATATGCACTATTATTTTCTTGCATTTAATATACCCCTATAGCAATACTACAACATCGTTATCGATGTGTTACAGTGAAAAACCTATTATATTGCCAATCATTTATTTTTGTGGCTTCTGTTTTCTCCGGCGGCGGAAATGACCCAACTGAGTTAGTATTGCTAAATTATCCCACTCAACCCACATCTCTGCAATAAGGGGTTTACATAATTGCAGTTATAAATTAAAGTATAATGTGCTCAATCTCAATTTTCACCTATCTTCTGGAAGTTTTTTTGCCAACCACTATTATCCGTTCATACCAATGTACATCCCACCAAAATAGGGAAACATCCAAATAGTCCACACAACAACACTGTACC
>DAOWAQ010000375.1 GCA_030634505.1 Calditrichia bacterium | reverse complement strand
GAAGTACAAATTCCATTTTTACAAAGTGTTATTCCTGAATTTAAAATTGTCCCTTTAGTGATGGGTGATCAAAAATATGAAAGTTGTCGTGCGCTTGGTGTATCGCTGGCAAATTTAATAAAAGATACTAAAACAATCATTATCGCCAGTAGCGATTTGTCTCATTTTCATGATTACAATTCTGCAATCAAAAAAGATAAAAAGGTATTAAACGCAATATTGGAGTGGGATTTTTTCAATTTATCAAGAAATTTAAATTCGAGAATCTGGGAAGCATGCGGTGGTGGACCAATTATCGCTACCATAATTGCAGCAGAAAAATCAGGCGTCAATACTGTGCAATTACTAAAATATGCCAATTCCGGTGATGTTGAAATCGGTGATAAAGACAAGGTTGTCGGGTACTCTTCATTTGCTTTCTATAAATCGGAACAAACGAGTAAGGACTTTTCAGATTTTAAATTAGCTAATTCCGAACAGCAACAATTATTAGAGATTGCTAAAGAATCCGTTCAGGAAATTGTATTACATAACAATTTAGTTGAATTAAAACCTTCTGAATTTGAATCGCTAAATCTCGATCGAGGTGCCTTTGTAACTTTGAAAAAGAATGAACAGTTACGTGGATGTATTGGTTACACTTCGGCTATGCAGCCGCTAAATTTAACGGTTAGAAATGCTGCCGCCAGCGCTGCTGTCAAAGACTATCGTTTTTCTCCTGTTAATAAAGATGAAATTGAAGATCTCAAATATGAAATTTCTGTACTCTCCCCTTTTCGCTTAACTACTAATATAGAGCAAATAAAAATCGGAACCCATGGACTATTTATTAAAAATGGTGATGCGGAAGGTTTATTATTACCACAGGTTGCAGTTGAAAATCATTGGGACGTTTCAACCTTTTTACAGCAAACCTGCAGAAAAGCCGGATTACCCTTTAATTCCTGGCAAAATAAAGACACGGATATATTCAGATTTTCTGCATTCGTGTTCGGTGAAGAATAAACTATTAGTGGAGTAAAAATGAAAATAAGATTGTTTGCAAAAGGTGATTTGTTACCGATTCTAAAATTATTCAATAAAAATTCTGATCATGATCGGTTAACCAATGATTTATTATCAGAAAAATTATTTGACGATCCTGATTTTGATCCCCACATAACTTTAGTGACTGAAATAAATGGTAAAATGATTGGATTTATACAAGGTGTATTAAGGTGCATCAGAGGAGAAAATATCGGTTATATTAAGTTAATGGTGGTGGATAAAAAATATCGCCGGCAAGGAATTGCAAGATCAATGTATAAGATTATTGAAAATCATTTTAAAGAACATGGCGCATCTAAAGTAAAAATATATGACGTTCCCTTTAATTATTTTATGCCAGGTATCGATCCACTTTACACTCCTGCCCTGTGTTTTGCATGGCGTATGGGTTTTGAACGAATCGGGGATACTAGTAATTTGTTAGTCGAATTGCAGAACCAGGATTGGTCAACCTGGGCAGAAGAGGCAAAATTGGAAAAGGAAAATATTACAATAAAGCGTATTACTGAATCCGACCGAGATGAATTATTTACATTCATTGCTGAACATTTTGAATTGTGGAAAACTGAAGTGGAAATGTCATTTAGTTCAAATCCAATCGCAGTTCATATAGCCCGTTTAAACGGAAAACTAAAAGCTTTCTCCGGGCATAATGGAAATAATATCGGAATGGGGTGGTTCGGGCCAATGGGAACACATCCTGATTTAAGAGGAAAGGGAATTGGCGGTGTTTTGTTGAAAAGATGTTTACAGGATATGAAAAATTGGAAATTAAAATATTCAATCATTCCCTGGGTTGGTCCCATCGATTTTTATTCGCATTATGCCAATGCACTTGTTGACCGTGTCTTCTGGCGATTTGAGAAAAAATTGCGATGAAACCAAAATTTGCCATCACAATCGGGGACCCGAATGGCATCGGTCCGGAAATAGTTTTAAAATCATTTTTAGACAAAAATTTTATTGATAATGCAATTCCTGTGGTTATCGCTGAACCGGCAATTCTACAATTCTATATAAATTTATTTTCCTATGATTTAGAAATAGAAGAATATACGGAATTTAGTAACATTCAATATAAATTTGGTTCAATCCCCTGTTTTCCAGTTACTCCAATGGATTACAAACCGCAACCGGGACTAATCACAGCAGATGCCGGAATTCACGCTTTTAAGTATATCAAAAAAGCAATTGAATTTGCTAACAAAAGTTTAGTAGATGGGATCATTACAGCACCACTAAATAAAGAAGCATTGAAGTTAGCCAATATTCCTTATATGGATCATACTGAGATTTTGACAAAATTGACCAAAAGTGAGAATATTTTAACCTTGTTTGTAACAAGGAATTTAAAAATATTTTTTTACTCCAGGCATATCGAATTTCGGAAAATTGCTGATGCGCTTGAAGTTGAAAAAATTGTATCTTGTTTGAAAACCTGTATTAGTCATTTAAATAAACTTGGAATTATAAATCCACATATCGCACTGGCAGCATTAAATCCACATGGTGGCGAGCACGGCATGTTTGGAAAAGAGGAAATTGAGATTTTAGAACCTGCCGTTAAAAAAGCACAGCAATTAAATCTGAAAGTATCAGGACCGATTCCGGCTGATTCTGTATTTCACCTGGCCAAAGAAGGCGTATATGATGCAGTGTTATCTCTGTATCACGACCAAGGTCATATTGCAGCAAAAACTTTTGATTTTTATAAAACTGTATCTACCACCACCGGATTACCGTTTATTCGTACTTCTGTTGATCACGGTACCGCTATGGATATTGCCGGCAAAGGAATCGCAAAAGAAACAAGTTTGATTGAAGCAATTAAAGCAGCATTGAAATATTATTGGTAGCATATTATTTGAGATTAAGGTTAGAGTAAAAAAGAGATTGGTAAAATTTCATTAGTCATTAGATGTATAAATATTATATAGTGTTATACTTTTAAAATAAATTCCAT
>DAOWAQ010000295.1 GCA_030634505.1 Calditrichia bacterium | reverse complement strand
GTTATACAAGTCAGTGGAGCAGTAAAAAAAGACGAGTACCTGGTTTCTATTGAAGATGAAGGTATGGGTATGACCCCGGAACAGGTCAGCAAAATTTTCGATAAATTCTACCGCGCTGACGCATCAAATACAGCTATCGAAGGAACCGGTCTGGGAATGAGTATAGTGAAACATATTGTTGAAGCGCATGGGGGTAAAGTTTGGGTAGAAAGCGAATACGGTAAAAGAACGAAGGTTACGTTTACAATTCCCGTTTTTGAAAAATGACACTACTAAATTTCTCCAAAGGAGAAAAAATATTAAAGAACAGAGGCAGCGCCCTGTTAATATGAAAACAAAACAATGGAGAATTCCCTGAAAGGGAAAAATTATTAACATCATTGATTCAGGACAAAAAAATGGCACAAAGTTTAGCAAAAATATATTTGCATATAATATTTAGCACAAAAAATCGGGGTGATTTTATTAAAACGGAAATTGAAACGGAGTTGTATAGATATATCGCCGGTATATTGAAAAATTTAGAATGTACCGCCATTAAAATTGGCGGAACGTCAAATCATATCCATATTTTAAATACTTTTTCACGCACAATAACTATTAGTAAAATATTAGAGTTGGTAAAAAAAGATTCTTCAAAATGGATCAAGACTAAAGGAAATGATTTTAATAAATTTTATTGGCAGAATGGTTATGGTGTTTTTTCGGTTAGTCAATCGAGAGTGAATAAAGTAAAAACGTATATTGAAAGCCAGAAAGAACATCATAAAAAAAAGATGTTTAAGGAAGAGTACAGAGAATTTTTAAAAGAATATAATATTGAATATGACGAGCGATATGTATGGGATTGAAACTCTATGTAACACTTTCAGGGTTGATGTTGTATGTGGGCTTGCATAATCATCCCGATTTATCGGGATGCTATGATATTTTTCCCCATTGGGGAATAAATTTGGTTTATATTTTTTAAAAGGAGGCGAAGTGAAAAAACGAATTCTTGTACTTGAGGATGATGTCGGGACGGCTGATCTTCTAAAATTCTATTTTGAAGAAGAAGATCTTTTAGTTCAACTCTGCTTTACTGCAAAAGAATTTTATACGCAGATTGAAAAATTTAATCCCGATTTGATTACCATCGATATATTATTAACCGACGCCAACGGAATTGATATCTTGAAGGAGCTGCAGAGTTCTGACAAAACAAGTGGAATTCCGGTACTGCTTATTTCAATTAAAGAATCTGATCGTAAAAAAGGGTTGCAATTGGGCGCACTTGGTTTTTTCGGTAAACCGATAAACGAATATGCATTAAAAGAAACAGTAAATGATATATTGAAAAATAGATGAAGGGGAATATCATGAAAAAGATATTAATAGTTGATGATCAAATTGAAGTCCGTGAACTGGTAGAAGTAACCTTGCGCATAGGTGATTTTAAAATACTTCAGGCTGAAAATGGTCCGCAGGCTTTGGAAATCGCCCGGGCTGAAAAACCGGAAATGATGCTGCTTGACGTCCAGATGCCGCAGGGTGGTATGGATGGCTTTGAAGTATGCGAAACATTAAAAAAAGATCCACAAACATCCGGTATTACAATTGTTATGCTAACTTCAATGGGCCAGGAAGTGGATAAAGCGCGTGGCAAAGAGGTCGGCGCTGATGATTATTTTACCAAACCGTTTAGTCCGCTGGCGCTCATGAATAAAGTAGATGAAGTTTTAGGTGATTAAGCACGTTAATAATTTTAAACTGGATTGGTAATGTCAAAAGAATTAAGTCAAACAGAATTATATGCTAAGGATTTGGCGGCAATCTACAAACATGAAAAAGCCAGGCGTAAAGAAGTAGAACAAGCTTATAAACAACTTGAACGCAAAAATGTAGAAATAAAGCAGGAAAAAGCCCAACTAAAAGCTTATGCCGATGATTTCCGAAAATTATACCAGCAACTGAAACTATCTTTTTCAAAGCTAAATGAAGCAAATCTGGAAACAATTTATCGCTTATCTATAGCCGCTGAATTCCGTGATAATGAAACTGCAGCCCATTTGCAGAGAATGAGTGAATATTCAAAGATAATTGCCAAAAATATTAGCTGGAAAGATGAAAAAGTAGAAATGATAAAACAAGCAAGTCTAATGCATGATATTGGTAAGATTGGAATTACTGATGAAATTTTATTCAAACCAGGCAAATACAAGGAGGAAGAATTTGAGGCTATGAAAGACCATCCACGTATTGGCCACTTAATTCTAAAAGATTCCGAATCTGAATTACTTCAAATGGGTGAAATTATTGCCTATACTCATCATGAGAAGTGGGATGGCAGTGGATATCCAAGAGGATTAAAAGGAGATGAAATCCCTATTGAAGGCAGAATTATCCCCCTGGCTGATGTATATGATGCATTAACAACAAAGCGGATTTACAAACCGGCCTTTTCCAAAGAGGAATCTTTGGAGATTATGAATAAGAATAAAGACTCACATTTTGATCCAATAATATTCACAGCGTTTATGGATTCACTAAATGAAATTGAGGATTTTCGAAAATCAATTTAATAGATATAATTGTATTTATGATTTCGGGAAATTTATTATATATTGAAATGTCCATTTTATTCTATTATTTATTTAAAAAAGGAGAATAATACATGGCTTTTAAAATACTTATTGTTGATGATGAAGAAGTTATAAGAGAAATGCTGCAGCAGGCAATGCTGACCTGGTCCTTTGAAGCAGATTATGCCCCGGGTGGCAAAGAGGCACTGATGCTGATGAAAATGCATAATTATAATATTATTATTACTGATAAAAATATGCCGGGGAAAGATGGCAGTGATGAAGGTGGCATGTATGTTTTGAAACACGCAAAAAAACTGTTACCTGCGGCTGAAGTTATTATTATGACCGGATTCGCTACATTGGATACGGCAATTGATGCAATGCGAAATGGAGCATTTGATTATATAAAAAAACCTTTTCAATTAGAAGAATTAAAAGAAATAATTGACAGGATTATTGAATATAAAAACTTTTCCAATTCCGCCAATACTTTAACATTATACAGAGAGATTTTTAATGAAATATTAAAATTGGCGCAAAATGAATATAAACCCGATGATAAAGAACTTCATGCCACATTAAAATCTATATTAAACAAATTTTACAACTTTTTTATAATTCAAAAAAATACTGAACAGGCATTTAAGAATATAAATGACAATGTTGAAAAGTTAAAAGAAAGCATCCAGCGCACTGACCCGAAATATGAATTAGTTTTAAATATAAGCAGAGAAACAGATATTCAGTTAAAGCAAAGTTCGAAGAAATAAGAATCAGATTTCTAAAAGAATCTTACCTACACTTTTCCACAACTCTATAAACTCATTTACCTTTGCTGCCTCATCAGATGGAAATACTTTTCCAATTATTGGTTCAATTTCATTGTTTGTTAAAAAAAAATTAATTATGTGATGGAGATAATTTTAAAATAATGTAAATTAGCTTGATTAGATTGCATTTTACTGCATCAAAAAAGCGTTTTCGTATTTAACATTAAATTTCAAGGTAAAAGTAAAATGAAT
>DAOWAQ010000292.1 GCA_030634505.1 Calditrichia bacterium | reverse complement strand
TGAATTGAAATTTAAAAAATTCCCTGAATTGGAAACCAAGCGACTTCTATTACGTCAGGTGCAGTATTACGATATTGAACCAATGCATAAAATGCGTTCTGACCCACAATCCATGCAGTATATGGATACTGAAGTACCGCAATCTCTTAATGATACGCAAAAAAAGTTTGAACAGGAATTAGAGTCCTTTTCAAAGGGGGATTCTGTTTACTGGGCTTTGATTTTAAAAAAGACAAATGAATTTATAGGCGGCGCTGGATTTTGGAGACTTATTAAAGAACACTTTCGGGCAGAAATTGGTTATCAATTGTTACCGGACTATTGGAGAAAAGGCTATTCTTTCGAAGCGCTCAAATCTATTATTCAATTTGGTTTTGAAAAAATGGGTTTACATAGTATTGAAGGTAATATAAACCCAAAGAATGTTCCTTCTATCAAATTGCTCGAAAAACTTGGTTTTAAACAAGAAGCCTATTTTAAAGAAAATTTTTATTATAACGGCAAATTTTTAGATAGCGCCATTTTTTCACTTATTATATCTAACTGGAAATCCTAATCAAATAAAACTGTTGCTTTCAGCAATGGTGCAAATATAAAATCACCTGTACTTTCCAGAGGCCTTACTCCCGCTAATTCCCAAGCGATACTCTCGCCAATAAAACGAAAACCTATACTAATAAGTCCATTAAAACCATGTTCTGCTGCTGTACTAAAATTGGTATATTCCGCCATTAAACATATCTTTCTTGAGACATCTAAACGACCTCCAAGCATATAAACAAATAGCCAACCGTCAGTATCTTCATCTACATTTGTTACACCACTCAATCCAATATGAAGACTACTACCTCCCTTTCCATAGCTAAATACATTTCCAAGAGAAAGGCCGCTTGCTTCTGGGGTATATGTTCCCCACAAAGCAGCTTGAAAATTTTCAGATTTTAAATAATTCTGCTTTATACCTAGAGTAATTGTTTGTAAAAAATCACTGGTCATTGGGAATAGAGTAAAAGCACCAATATGCGTGTTTTCTCCTGCTGCAAAAGTAAAATTTAAGAAAAACAATTCATAGTCTGAGAAATACCATTGACCTGCTTCCATAGTATATGCCGTGGGCATTAATAATAGCTCATGATCACCCGGTCTATATTTCCCTTTGTGGGTCATTTTTAATTTTGTGTCAACAGATTGTATTTCTCTTACCAAAGATTTCTTAATTTCAACGTCAATACCTGTTCTGGTTTTAAAGTAAATTACTTCATCGGTCTCATTAATTATTGTACCAACAAATTCTGAATCATCAATTAAAATAATTTTTTTTAATTCAAGACTATCGGTTTGTGCAAAAGTATTGCTAATGAATATAAAAAGAAAACATACTAAAGACAATTTGAAGCATTGCATTTTTCACCTCCGATTTTTGGTTAATATAATCATTGATTCTGTTATATCAAATGATAATTAATTATTTTTGATTATTTCCCATTTTGAACCTTATATAAATAAAAGTGTAATATTGCAAAATTCACATTCATAATTTAAATTGATTATTAAATATTAAATGGAGTAGATGATATGTCCCACACTTATGAAGAACTTAAAAAGAAAAATGTTGCTGATCTTCGTGAAATTGCCAAGGATATTGAACATGAAGCTGTTCAAGGTTATACACAGCTAAACAAGGAGCATTTATTAAAAGCTTTATGTACGGCGCTTAATATTGAATTGCATGTGCATCACGAGGTAAAAGGCATAGATAAAGCAAAAATCAAAAAAGATATACGAGAATTAAAAAAGAAACGCGACGAAGCCATTAAATCTAAGAGTAGCGAAGAACAGCATAAAGCACGTCGGAAAATTCGTTATTTGAAAAAAGTGCTAAGGAGAGCTACTGTTTAAATCATATTGCCGTTTTAATCTTTAAATATTTGATGGCATTTTTGGGGAACAATTATATAAAGCAGCAGTTTTAAATTTTTTAGATAATAAACTTTATATCAATTCGAAAAATAACTTTCGTTAATAAATACTAAATTACAGGCATTCTGTTCTGGCTATGAAAAAAATTACCCGGGAACAGGCAGAAAAACTTTTACTTGATTCAAATGTCCTGAATACAACAGTTAAACAGAACAAAAATGAACTACGCATTTTTATGAATCTCTCCGGTAATAAAGATTGCCTTATCAAGTACGAAGTAAAAAGTCAAAAAAAGTCCTATTTTTTAGTCGATTCCATTCATCAAATCCTGTAAGTAATCTTTTATATATTTATATTCATTTCATATTCTTTAAATTATAAATGAATATTTATTTCATTCATTTGTATATATGGTTATAAGATGCAACTTTAGCGTTTAAATTTTGTCACATATTTAAGAAATGATTATTTAGTTAAAATGATGAAAATTGACAGAAGAGAAGCGGAAGAAATATTTGATATTTCAAAAGTGGTAAATACAAAAATCGATCACTCTAACGATAAACTTCGCTTGATATTCAGGCTGGAGAATGGGAATAACCTGGAAATGAATTACAAAAATCCTGATGGGGAAAAAACCTATTTTTTATCAACTGAAGTTAAATCGATATAATAAAATATAAGTTCAATAGTTTGGGTTCGACTACGCTCACCTAACTGTTTTGCCGCTTTCTGCAAAGGGAGTGAGGTTACTGAGCAGGTTGTTGAGCGTAGTCGAAGTAGAGCGAAAGGCTAATTGTATATTTTTCAATCCTAAAATCTCAATGACAAGCAGGTAAGCCCGCCATCCATTTTTTGTGATTCACTCATATCAATTTCAATTGTATCAAATCCCGCTTGCTGCAATTTTATTTTTGTTTTGGGAAATCCCTTGGGGACAATTAATTTATCATTTATCAACAAAGAATTTGCCGCATAGACTTCATTAGCATCAACACAAATTTTAGTATAATTCTTAAATGCCTGATTATTGAAGTATTTTTCTGTAACTAATAATGTGTTTTTTCCGATATAATTCACATCTGATTTGAGATGCAATCCTTCCTCAACCTGGATTGTTTCTGATTCGTAACCATAGTTAGAAAGAAATTCAGACAATTGATTTGCCCCTTCCTGGTTTGTTCTTTCTGAAATTCCTATATAAACTTTTTTTTCAACTAAAAGAATATCCCCTCCATCGAGTGTACCCGGAGAAATTATTTTTTCAATATTCTTGAATTTTGCCAATTCCTTTTCTATTGAAACTTCTTCACCTCTTCTACTCTTTGCGCCAGATCGGGCAATAATTGCAACTTCTGGAATAATTACAGCGGTATCTTCCACAAAATGGGCGTCCGGATAATCTTTTAACGCTTCTAATTCTATAACTTGTAATCCCAGTTTTTCTAAAGTGTCAATATAAATTTTATGCTGATTCAGCATCAAATGAATTTCAGGTTTACCCAACTCAGATGTAGTAATACCAGTGGCAAAGTTATTACTTGGTTTTCTTGTGATTGCCTGAGAATACATAATAAACCCTAAATGTTTATTTTCTCAATATTTTCCTTATAAATTATTCCGCGATCTTTTAAACCTTTCAATATAAACTCAACACACCTCGGTTTTTTCCCAATAACTTCTGGTGGCGATATTCCCTTTTTTTGGTGCTGGCCTTTTGCTT
>DAOWAQ010000308.1 GCA_030634505.1 Calditrichia bacterium | reverse complement strand
GGTAACCGTAAAAATATCTGGTTTATCCAATACGAAGATGAAAGCACAGAAAATGCAATTATCCAAAATGTGAATACATCAGGGATGTTACCGTTACTGCCGACGCTGGGTGTTAATATTAAATTGTAAAATGAAAAAAAATGAAAAAAAATGAAAATATCAAATAACAAAGTACAAAAAACAAATAAATTCGAAATAACAAAAACCAAAATCGAAACGGACGGTTTTGTATTTGAAAATTTGGATAGTGGGAATTATTTGGAATTTTAATATATAAACAGAGGAAATATAATCATGAATAAAATAATAATAATATTGTTAAGTTTTGCAATTTTCATCGTGTCTTGTGGGGAAGGTGAAGTCACAATCGATCAATCCAAATATGAAGCAAAAATAGTGATTGATGCTTATTTATATCCCAATCAACAAGTGGACCGTATAAAGATAACCAGGAATTTACCAATCGGAGCAAATATTTCCAGGTCAGAATTGGCAATTTCAGATGCGGTGGTTGTAATTACAGATTTAAATGTAACTCTTAACGAAAGTCATACATTGAGTTTTAATGCAGATTCATTGTATTATTATGATTATGGAAATAACCTCAGTATTCAGCATGGTGGAGAATACAGAATTGATGTGCAGGCAACAATTGAAGGAATAGCATTGGAAGCCAGTTCAACTACAAAAGTGCCTTTAGCAGGTTTTTCAATTTTTGATTCAGTTTCTACCCATCAAATCTCATTTTCAAACATTTCACCGGGAGGAACCCTCCCCAGACCTGTTTTATATTTTAATCGATCTGATCAAACAGATTTTTATGCATTTTCAATATTAGCAATGGACGCAAGTATTAATTCTTTTATTTATGACATACATCCCTGGGGTGGAAATATTGATGAGAATGATGTCGAAGAAAATTTTGATACATTCCGAAAGAGTCATGATACAATTTTTAACACTCCAACAGTTGCCGATACCACGGAATGGACTTTAGAATGGTTTCATATGTGGTTTATGGGACGGTACAGGGTTATTGCTTATGCCGGTGATGATAATATGAAAAATTATTATTTAACCCACGCCAATGTAGTCGAAATGGATGGCAATCTTCACGAACCGGAAATGAATATAGCCGGTGATGGAATAGGTATATTTGGTTCTGCCATTGCTGATACATTCTATTTTGATTTGTTGCCTTAGATAATTTGCCACTCCCGAAGGGATCCCTTTGGGAGGAGACACGAAGGTCACTGAGAAAAAATAAATATTATTTAGTTGGATATTATAATTTGTCATTTCGGATGTAAGTGAGAAATCTAATTTTTTTCTTGTTTTTTAAATAATGAAGCAGTTTGTATTTACCACGAGTTAACATTTTTCTTGCAAACCAAGTCAATAACCAGTAAGTTAGTAATAAACTAACATACTGGAGATGTTAAGAATGATTCCAAACCTGAGAAAAAGTTCATTAATAGAAGAAATTGATTATAATTTTCTCAAATCTACTCTTGCTGATTATAGACATCCCAGGGTTAAGATTAATGAAATGCTGAAAAATGGAAAAATAATTCGTGTAAAAAAAGGGTTGTATATATTTGGCAATGAACTGGTAGAACAGCCCTATGTTAAGGAAACTCTGGCAAATCTTATTTACGGACCATCTTATATTTCACTTGAGTATGCCCTGGCATTTTACGGGTTCATTCCGGAGCGCGTAGAAGGGATTACCTGTATCACAAATAAAAGAAATAAGTCTTTTAACACGCCTGTGGGATATTTTTCTTATCGCTACATTCACCCGAATATTTACTCGTATGGCGTCACGTTGTTTGAGATAGATAAGTACCATTCAATCCTCATTGCCAGTAGTGAAAAGGCGATTGCCGACCTACTATATTTTAATACCAGGTTTTCAAATGAAACAGAATTGGAAAAGTATTTATTGGAAAATATGAGAATTGAATCAGAATCTCTTACCGGTTTGAATCAGAAAAATGTAAGCAAACTGGCAAAATTATACGGACATAATGTAAATCTGTTTTACAATCTGTTGAGGAGTTATTAATGAATGATGCCGTAAAAGTTATGTTGAATCGATATAATTGCAGCAGTGTAAATGATTATGAAAATGCACTGAAAGAGATAATTCAAGAAATCGCCCTATTAGGCTTATGGCGTTCCAAGTTTTTTGAAAAGGCGGCTTTTTATGGTGGCTCGGCATTAAGAATTCTGTATGGGCTCAACCGCTTTTCGGAGGATTTAGATTTTTCATTATTAAGCAGTAATGAAAATTTTTCCCTGGAAGTTTATAGCACTGCGGTTGAACATGAATTAAAGAGTTTTGGATTTTCGGTCACAGTTGAAACAAAGGCAAAGCGAATTGAAACCAATATTGATTCTGCGTTTATTAAAGCAGATACATTAAAAAACATGCTTCACATAGAGATACCGTTATCATTAACGAAAAAAATACAGTCCGGTAAATTAATGAAAGTAAAGTTGGAAGTGGATAAGGATCCTCCCGGCGATTTTAATACCGAAGCAAAATATCTGTTTCAACCAATTCCATTTTCCGTGAATACCTTTACCCTGTCAAATCTCTTTGCCGGTAAAATGCATGCGGTTTTGTGCCGCGCCTGGGGGAACAGGGTAAAAGGGCGAGATTGGTATGATTTAGTTTGGTATGCCGGGCAGGATATTGCCCTGAATATAAAGCATCTTGAAAACAGGATGAAACAGACTGGACATATCAAAGATAATGATTCATTAACTGAAAGCGATTTAAAGCAGAAACTTCGTGAGCGCATTAAGAATACAGACTGGAACAGCGCAAAAAAAGATGTTGAAAATTTAATAAAAGATAAATCATCATTGGAACTTTGGTCTAATGAATTTTTTAATACGATTTGTGATAGGTTTAAAGCGGTATAAATCAATAATTCGACTTTACTGCTTAATATAAATTGCCACCCACGAAGTGGTCACTATATGAAGAGACACGAGGCCTCAGAGAAAATAATTATTTTATTGTCAATGATAAAATGTCATTTCGAATACGAATGAGAAATCTATTTTTTTCATTAAAATGAAATTGTTTTCAAATTATCTGGAATTAAAAAATCTGAAAATTTGTTATTTAAATAAAGTAATATTTCATCAATCTTGTTTGGTATAACAAAAAGGTAAAACTTCTGAATCCAATTGTCAGAAATATTATTGCGGTTGTTTTGGGGTTTTTTGCCGGTAGTTTTGTCAGGAATTTGTTGATGTGAGGTCGCTTGTAGCCTAGTCCCATGAGTGCCTCCAAGGCTTCTTCGTCAATATTGATGATTTCTGTTTCTAGTTTGCTCAGTTCTAGCTTTCCTTTTAGTTCTAGAATGATTCTTTGTGCGGTTTTTGCTCCTATTCCTGGGATTTTCTTGATGAATTCGATGTCTGTGTTGATTATTGCTTGCTGCATCTTGTCAGCAGGGACGTTGAGG
>DAOWAQ010000203.1 GCA_030634505.1 Calditrichia bacterium | reverse complement strand
AGGCTATATTTAAAATATATTCAATTATCAATATTGAGGTATTATGAATAGAGAAGAACAATTTAAATATTTAGAAAATCTCAACAGAGAAAGTAAAAAAGGTGGCGGTGAAAAACGCATTGCTGCTCAGCATGAAAAAGGAAAACTAACCGCACGCGAACGCATCGATTTGTTAGTTGACGAAGGCACCTTCGTAGAAATTGATGCATTAGTCAGGCATCGTTCTAAAGACTTTGGACTTGAAAAACAGCGTTTTCTTGGTGATGGCGTCATAACCGGTTACGGATATGTGAATGCGAGATTGGTTTACATTTTTAGCCAGGATTTTACAATATTCGGGGGTAGTCTTTCAGAGGCATTTGCCGAAAAGATATGCAAAATAATGGATCAGGCAATGAAAGTCGGCGCCCCGGTAATCGGATTAAATGATTCCGGTGGAGCGCGCATTCAGGAAGGTGTTGTCAGTCTGGGAGGTTATGCAGACATATTTCTAAGAAATACCCTGGCATCGGGAGTTATCCCACAAATATCGGCTGTTATGGGACCGTGTGCCGGTGGCGCAGTTTACTCTCCGGCAATTACCGATTTTATATTTATGGTTAAAAATACCAGTTATATGTTTGTAACCGGTCCTAATGTGGTAAAAACTGTAACCCATGAAGAAGTAACTTCTGAATCTTTGGGTGGAGCATTAACGCACGGAAGTAAAAGTGGCGTTAGTCATTTTTCCTGTGAAAATGAGTTGGACGCCATAGAAAAAATAAAAACTCTGTTAAATTATATTCCTTCCAATAATCTTGAGGATCCGCCAAAAATAAATTGTACTGATCCTGTTGACAGGGCAGATAATAAACTGGATACGTTTATTCCCGAAGATTCCAGTCAACCTTATGATATGAAAGAAATAATTCATTTGATTATGGATGACAATGAATTTTTCGAAGTTCATTCGGAATATGCACAAAATATTATTGCAGGATTTAGTAGACTAAACGGCTTTTCTGTTGGTATTATTGCGAATCAACCGGCGGTGTTGGCAGGAGTGCTCGATATTGATGCTTCAATTAAAGCAGCAAGGTTCATCCGTTTTTGTGATGCTTTTAATATTCCAATTATAACTTTTGTTGATGTACCGGGATTTTTACCGGGAACAACACAGGAATGGGGAGGCATCATAAAACACGGCGCTAAATTATTATATGCTTATTGTGAAGCTACCGTACCAAAAATAACTGTAATTACCAGGAAAGCGTATGGCGGCGCTTATGACGTTATGAGTTCCAAGCATATACGAGCTGATGTAAATTTTGCATGGCCCATGGCTGAAATAGCAGTAATGGGACCAAAAGGAGCCGCGGAAATAATCTTCAGAAACGAAATCAAAAAAAGCAAAGATCCGGAAAAGACATTAGCTAAAAAGGAAATGGAGTATCGCGAAAAATTTGCAAATCCATATCTTGCAGCAGAACGTGGATATATTGATGAAGTGATTCGGCCTAAAGAAACACGATTTAAATTAATCCAATCATTAATCATGCTTGAGAATAAAGCCGATACTAATCCTAAAAAAAAACACGGGAATATACCTCTATAGAATAGGATATAGGGTATAAGGAAATAAGATATAACTTATGCCATATTTCTTATAACTTTTACCATTGAAATAACAATCATTTACCTAAGTGGCTTTTTTGGCATTAATAGAGTAAAGAGAGGATTGGATGAAGAAATACTCAGATACGGATACCGTTCTTTACCCAAACCTTTCAAAGTAAGTGCTATGCTGGAAATGGTTCATCATTATTTGGAAGAATAAATTAAAATTTAGCGAACACAGCAAACATTTCCACTATAACATGTTATTAAGAATATAAAACTTAGATGGAATTATGAAACTGTCTTCAGAACAAATATCAAAAAATTATCAGCGCTGCTACGAATTAACCTCTAAATTATTACAAAAAGAATTTAATCTACGTGGACATAAAACAAATAATGAAAGTGCAGAACTTGTTGATTTAATTCAATCGGTAGTCGGTCATGAAAGCATAGTCGATCTTATTCAAAACACCCCATTTAGTCTTCAAAAATATCAACAACCCATACAAGAAGCATTACAAGTAGTAAAAAAATCACTTTTCCCGGATGTCAGAAAAAAAAGATATTTTTCAATAAATGATGAACAATCAAAATACATAGAAGTATATTTAGTTTCTGAAGATTCAGAAGACAGCATTAAAACTCAAAATATTGATTTGCACTCCATTGTAAATTTGTTGTCTTCGGATTTAACAGAATATTTCAAAAATCAATTGCTTTTAAATAACCCGTATATTGCTGATACTCTAATTCGTTTACCAAAAACAAAAAAAGAATTAGAAACATTCAAAAAAAATCTGAATCGAAAAGTATATTTGTTTAAAAAGTTTTATCCGGACGGTAAAATTGAGAATTACAAAAATATTAATATTAGCAAATCATTAAGCAAAGGTCAGATAATTAATTCATATTTAAAAGTATACTTAGGGATTGAAAAGTTTTTTCCTAAAAATTTCCTGCAAAAAAATACCGAACGGCGTTCAGCAATACTGACAAGATTTTTAATAGAAGAAATACTTGAAACTCATCCGAAAAATATTTTAAGTCAAAAAGACGAAACATTTTTTATTAAACACAAACTGCAAAATATATATCGCCTTTTTAATTATTCATTCAACCGTGTACTCGGAAATGCCTACCCCGAATTAATTCATCCATGGCTGCAGAGCAGAACGCCAACGGAATACTGGCAGGGTAAAGATAATCGAATAAATGCAGTAAAATGGTTGGTTGAAGAAAAACTAAATTATTCACCTGATTTATTGTACAAAGCAAAAATTAACAGGAAAGATTTTGCGAATAATGGCCTGTCATTTTTATTCAATAATTATTACAATTCAGTTTCTTCGGTATTGGCTGAAGCTTATCCGGACAAAAATCCCTGGGAACTTGGTAATGTTCCTTTATCTTTTTGGACGGATGAAAACAGTGTTGGTGCAGTTCACTGGCTAGTGCGGCAAAAGAATTGGAAAATAAGTGAATTACCTTCAAAAGTTCAGAATAAAGAATTTAATCGCAAGACGTTCAGCGAATTTGGATTAGCCACTTTATTTGAGAAGAAGTTTAATAAGAATATTTATAATGCCATTTCATTAGCTTATCCAAATCGTTTTTATCCCTGGGAATTTGGTAAGGTACCTTCAGCATATTGGACAAATAATCAAAACATATTCCACGCTTCAAAGTGGATCGCAGATAGAGAAGGATTTGCTGAGAATAATATTGTACATTCAATACGCGAGGGAAGATTAACTTTTCGAATTTTTGAAAAATATTCGATTGGACAGGTTCTAAAGAAGATGAGTAACGGAAAAATAGATAAACTGTTTGGCACCCTTTTTTGGATAGAACATAGCGCCTTTTTGGATGAGAAGCGAATTTTAAGAAAAATTAAAAATCAGAACAAACGATTTTTAAAATTGAATATTATCCGCACTCTACTTTATGGACTATTTGCCGGTGAAGTTGCCAAGACTCATTTTCGTCAGCAGCAAGCTTACCGCCGCATCTCTCAAAGAATATCTACCGAATATTTTAACTAAAAACTCTTTTAATCATCATTTTGAGTAATTGTCTAAAAGTAACTCTGAATATATGACGATAGTTGAGTAATATGTCAGGTCGATTTAAGTTGATTTGCATAATTTTCTATAAATCCAGATAATTCTTTTTTAGAAATTGAATTATTTGCGACGCCCATAATTAACAAATACATTTCTTTTTCACCTAATAGTAATTCATATCCATTAACATAAAGAAATGTATACATAGTGATTAGGGCAACTCTTTTATTACCATCAATAAATGGATGATTTTTGCATATATGAAATCCGTAGGCTGCTGTCATCTCATATATGTTTTTGTGAAGATATTTTCCTTTTAAAGTTGTTTGAGGTTGAGCCATCGCAGATTCTAACAAATTTTCATCGCGAATACCATAACTTCCACCATATCTTTTTATTTGATCAGTATGAAAATATAATATTGTTTCTTTGTCAAGGAATTTTATCATTGAGCGAGTTGATTTAAAGCATTTTTATAATTCGTATTAGCCTTTTTATATGCTTCTGCCCATAATGCAAATTCAGGATTTTGAGGTACAAGTTTTATACTTTCTTTTTCCCCAAATATTTCCAAAATATCACCCTCTTTTAGATTTAAATCATCTATTACATTTTTAGGTAATATTAACCCAATACTATTACCGACTTTTCTTAATTTTACAACCATTTATATTTTCCTTCCTTTGTTTCAACAATGTTATAATAATTATATGGTATTGTCAATATATAACGTTGATACTCACCTGATTTTACGCAGGTGAAACTTCCTTTTGCCAGTGCACCGTCCGGCGTGAAATTCAGGTGCAGTATTTTGTT
>DAOWAQ010000271.1 GCA_030634505.1 Calditrichia bacterium | reverse complement strand
ATTTCCTTTTGCCCGCGGAAGGGTATTTATTGAATTGGAAAAGGATGAATCACAGTACGATAATATGACACAAGAAATATTTTGGGCGTCAGGCACATCAGTTCTTGTTAGAAAATCTCTGTTAAATAAAATAGGCTCTTTTGATGAAGATTTTTTTGCACATATGGAGGAAATTGATCTTAATTGGCGTGCGCAATTGGTTGGCTATAAAAGTGTTATTACATTAAAAACATTTCTATATCACTACTCAGGTTATACACTGCCGGCAGAAAATCCGAGAAAAATGTATTTAAATCATCGTAATAATTTAATTATGATTTTGAAAAACTATTCATTCTTAACTCTTTTATGGATTTTTCCAATACGCTTATTTTTGGAATTAATTGCACTGGCATATGCAATAGTCAGCGGAAACAAAAATTGGGCAAAAGGTGTGTTGAAGGGTGTGTGTTTTGTATTCAAAAATTTTGGTAGTATTTGGAAAAAACATTTAAAAATCCAGAATTTACGCACTGTACCTGATTCTGAAATCATGCAGAATATGTTTAAGGGGAGTGTTGCACTTACATTTTTTTTGCGAATTAAAACTGTAAGTCAAATCTGTAGTTTTAAGAAAAAGTAATTTATAATTTAGTGTCATATCAATTCTATGCTTGCAGTATTAATGTTACCTTTGACTTCGCTCGTAGTACGAAATGGGGATTGCTGAGCGGAGTCGAAGAATGATATCTCAAAGTTGACATGACACAAGTAATAAAAATTCATCATTATTGATTGATCCTTTTTTACTTTGGAGTGTATAAGCCTAATTGTTCGAATTGTATTAACTAAATAGTATAAATATTTAATTTTAACAGTAATAATGACTTGACTACGATTTTCATTTTAAGTAGTTTTGCGACTTATTTCTTTGAAATATTGAAAGGGTACAGTTGGATGGATTATAAAAAAATTAATACCTGGGTTTCTTGGGCGATTTTTGGATTTACTTTTATTGTTTATGCGATGACTGTTTCTCAAACGGTTTCTTATTGGGATTGTGGAGAATTTATTGCTGCCAGTTATAAGTTGGCAGTGCCGCATCCTCCCGGAGCTCCTTTCTATTTGTTATTAGGAAGATTATTCTCACTTGTTCCATTTGTTTCTGATATTGCTTACAGAGTGAATTATATTAGTGTTTTATCAAGTGCCTTTACAGTAATGCTTTTATATTTAACCATTGTTCATTTGGTTAGAGAATGGAAAGGTGGAAAATTAGATTCTGATTTTGATTGGCAGACTGCTATTTTTTCAGGAGCGTTAGGATCTTTAACATTTGCCTTCACGCATAGCTTTTGGTTCAACGCCTCTGAAGCCGAAGTATATGCTCCATCAATGTTATTTACCGCTTTAATTGTCTGGCTGATTATGGTCTGGGCAGAAAAATCGGACCAACCTGGAAGTAATAAATATATTTTAATGATTTCATATGTTATCGGATTGGCTATCGGTGTGCACTTATTAAATGTTTTGGCATTACCATTTGTAACTATGATTATATACTATAAAAAATTTCCTTACTCTATAAAAACATTTATGATTAATGTAGCGATAACAATAGGTATTGTTTTAGTAATTTACCCAGGTATTGTAAAATATCTGCCATTAATAGCAAATTATTGGGGTGTATTTGGATTAGTAATCTTTTTTGTAGCTATAATATGGATTGTTGTCTGGTCAATGAATAATAACAAAACCTTAATTAACTTAGCATCTTTGTCAGTATTGTTAATAATTATTGGGTATAGTACCTATGCAATGATATTTATTCGTTCAAATCTTGACCCAATGATAGATGAAAACAATCCGGAAACTATTGAAAAATTTATTAAATATCTCAACCGTGAACAGTATGGCGATCATAGTATAACAAACAGAACAAAAGTCTGGAAAGAATCACCCAATGGAAAAAATTATTCGAATGTAGCTGACTTTGTTTGGAATTATCAAATTAATAAAATGTATGTAAGGTATTTTTTGTGGCAGTTTGTTGGTATGGATGAAAACGAAACCAGCTGGAGTTGGAAACAATTTTACTGGTTACCATTCTTGTTAGGTATGATGGGTATTTACTGGCATTTTCGACATGACCCGAAACATGCTTTATCTGTGTTAGCGCTATTTATTATGACCGGACTGGCAGTAATTATTTATTTGAATCAACCTGATCCACAACCGAGGGAACGTGATTATAGTTATGTAGGTTCGTTCTTTGCGTTTTCGATTTGGATTGGATTAGGTTTTGCCGGAGTTATGGAATTAATAAAAGGAAGCAAATCAGAAGGCGTAAATAAATCTGTAATGGTAGGGGTATTTGTCGTATTGTTAGCAATTATCCCAATTAATATGTTGGCGAAAAACTTTAAGACACATGATCGCAGCGGAAGATACATTGCTTGGGATTATTCATATAATATGCTGCAAAGTTGTGAACCAAATGCAATTCTGTTTACCAATGGTGATAATGATACTTTCCCCTTGTGGTATCTGCAGGAAGTTGAGGAGGTCCGTACCGATATTCGAATTGTCAATTTGAGTTTATTGAATACGCCTTGGTACATCCAACAGTTAAAAGATCTTGAGCCTAAAGTACCAATAACATATTCCGATGCAGAAATCGAAAAACTCTCATTAATGCGCTGGGATAAACCGCAGACTTTAGAAATTCCTGTACCGGAAAATTTTGGTCAACAACAATATGACGAATACAGTAAAGCGTTCGGAAAGCGTAATATTGAGGTTCCCAAATCCATAAAATTTAAAGTTAAACCTACGATGAAAACTCCGTATGGTTCTTTAATCCGTGTTCAGGACTTAATGATTTTACATATGTTGCATGCGAATCAATGGAAAAAACCTATTTATTTTGCGGTGACTGTGGCGAAAAGTAATATGCTTAATGAATTGCAACAATATATGCGCATGGATGGTCTTGCACTGAAAGTTGTACCATATAAAAATTGGAATATATCTCCTGAGAACCTTGAAAGAAATTTAACTGAAGTATATAAATATCGCGGCTTACAAGACGAGAATGTTTACTATGACAAAAACATCATGGGACTGCTTCAGAATTATCGTACAGCATATCTACAGGTGGCAGAGTATTATTCCCGACAAAATGAAATGGAAAAAGTTGATAGTTTATTATCCATAATGGAGCAGCAAGTTTCAGCAGATGTTATTCCATGGACAAATGATTATTTAAAATTATTACGGGATTCATATACTTTTATTTCAAATCAGACAAAATTAGATTCATTTGTTCAAAACAATACGAATGGACAAGAATTACAGCTAATAGCAGAACAACTATATCGCCTGGGATATCCGGAAAAATCAATACCTATCTTTGAAAACTTATATGAATCTGATCCAAAAAACGTTCAGGCATTAAGTTTTCTGATAAACTTATTTGAAAAAACCAAACAATATCAAAAAGGTATAAATTATTTGGAAAAATGGTTATTGGAAAATCCCAATGACAAACAGGCGACGTTTAAGTTGGATCAATTAAAAAAAAGAATAAAATCATAGAAGATTTTCACTGATTTTTAAATAAATAAATCGTTAAATTTATTATTATAAAACTTTATTTCTTAGGATAGAATGGTCAAGTTAAAGACCATATTGAAAATAGTCTTTTCTTTAGGATTACTTTCGTATTTGATTTACCAGGAAAATCCCGAAAAAATATTTTCAATATTAAGCCGGATTTGGACCGGCGGACACTCTATTTACATACTATTAGCCATTATAACATTTACATTGGCAATTTT
>DAOWAQ010000305.1 GCA_030634505.1 Calditrichia bacterium | reverse complement strand
TTACCGGAAACACCAAGTGATAAAGTAATAATGTTTTGTTATGACTTTTTAAAACATGTTCACTCATCCCCTAATATGCTAACTAACTCCAACCGACGCAAGCGTCGGGGAAATTTATTGATTATATTTTTAAAAACGCATTTATAATTTTCTCCATAAGTACTGTGATCTTTCAGGATGGTAATATCACCTGTATCTTTTCCAAGATATAGTACGAATTTCATGTGCACAATCAATGTTGTTTTATTAGTAACAATTGATTGCATATTGCAATTATATATTGTAATTTAATATATATTGATTAGTTAATTTGAAAGGATAATATAATGCCTGTAGCAGTTAGAATTTCAGACGATTTGGTGAAAAAAGCACGATCCAGATCACGCGCATTAAAGCGATCTGTTGCCGGTCAGATTGAATACTGGGCGTCAATCGGAGAAATTGCTGAAGATAATCCGGATTTGCCATTTTCATTTATACAAGATATTTTGATTGGTTTAGAACAGGTCAGGGATGATGACGTCACTCCGTACGTTTTTGGTGAAGGAAAATAAATTTGAGCGATATTAAAATTTATCAGACCAGGCTTTTCCAAAATCAAAAGAAAAAATTAAAAAAAAACCAGATTAGAGACTTAGATAAAGCAATAAATTCTCTAACAAAAAATCCAATGCAAGGTCAGCAAAAAACAGGTAATCTTTCAAAAGTATGGGTTTATAAATTTTCAATGGTAAATCAACAAAATCTATTAGCATATTTATGGGATGCAAAATCAAGAACATTGATTACTTTAGGAGTTCATGAAAATTTTTACAGAGATTTAAAAAAATCGATAAAACTATGACATTATTTTGAAATTAATATTTTTTGTTTGACTCATTTCTCTAAAATTTTACATTATACGATTGTTGTTAAATCTCGCAAATAATTTTATTGCTTTTATTACAATGCGTTTCGAATATTTTCGACAGTACTTTGGTCTTCCAAACTGGTAATGTCACCTGTGTCAATGACAAGATAAGCGGCACGAATTGCTCTGTGCATAACTTTGGCATTGCGGGTTTTTGGGGGAGCAGTAAAAAATTAAATTTCTATCTGCTTCATTGGTTTTTCCAATTCTTATCCAAAATAATTATTTCCTAATATTAGAAAAATAGTAATTGGTTAAGCGTAAAAAAATATTTGTAAAGCTATAATTATTTCGTACCTTGTTTAGTTGTTTTTTAATGATCATTATAATAAGGAGTAATTTGTATTGTCAATGCATTTAGGATTTGTTGAAAAAGAAGAAAAACATATTGAAGTTATAGCAACAGATATTGCTGATTTGGCTATGATGGGTTTTGGTTCTGTAAAAAATTGTATGAATGTTTACAATGCTTTAAATGAAAAATATACACATGTTAATTTTAATATAATTGGGTCAAAATCTGATTTAGATAAAATTATCTTTCAGAAACCGGATTTAGTATTTACCGGTATTAAATATGTTGTTTTTAATGAAGAAGAAATAACAAAAAACATAAAAGAAAAAATATGGATATCAGAATATTTTGATAATGCTGGCATTAATTTTACTGGTTCTGGAAAAGAAGCAATTGAATTGGAATTCAGCAAAGATGATGCAAAAAAAAGAGTAGCAGATTTTGGTATTAATACAGCTTCTTATTTTGTTGCCAAGCCCGGGATGTACAAAACTGCTGATGAACTTCCTGTCACTTTTCCATTATTTATTAAGCCTCTACGAGAAGGTGATGGTAAAGGTATAGGAATTGATTCTGTTGTTTATGATTTTAAAAGTTATCAAAATAAAGTTCAAAGTATTTATAATTCATTTAAACAGTCAGCTCTGGTGGAAAAATATCTAAGCGGCAGAGAGTTTACAGTCTCAATCCTTGGTTTAGATTTTAATAAAGAACCTATCGCGATGCCAATAGAAATAACTTTCCCTGATAAAAACTCACATAGTAAAATTCTTGGTTATGAAACAAAAAAAGAAAATAAAGAAATAGTAATCGCCATAAAAAATGAAGATATATTCGATAGTGTTGTTTCAATCGCAAAACGCTCTTTTATAGCCTTAGGCGCCAGAGACTACGGAAGAATAGATATAATTATGGATGAAAATGATTGCCCATACTTTCTTGAAGCAAACCTGGTTCCCGGAATGACACAACGCCCAAATGATATAGATTGCAGTTATTTCCCCCGGGCGTGTTTTATAAATAATCATTTTACATACCAAGAGACAATACAAAAAATTGCTGAAATTGCATTAAACCGTTTGGAAAGAAATTTAACGCAAGAAAGAGTAGAATCTTATTTTTATAATACTCTCAACTGCAATCCGTTAACACAATAAATGTAATTATTCTTCATGGAATGTTTTTAATAATAGCTAATAGCATTAATTAATTCTACACAATGTACAATTAAATAATAATTACTATTCTGCTCCCGCGCAATTAAAAATAATAAAAAATCATGCAGAGACGATAAAAAAACACTAACTTTGTACAGATGACAAATAAAACTACATTATGGATACGGAAAATAATATCAGCACTAAAGCAGGAGGAATTGAGATGAAGGAATTTATCGAATATATTGTCAAACATTTAGTTGATAAGCCGGATGAAGTCCATGTTAACGAAATACACGGTGAAAGAACTGTCGTCTGTGAATTAAAAGTCGCAGAAGGTGAGTTAGGCAAGGTAATTGGCAAGCATGGTCAAACAGCCAGGTCTATTCGCATGCTTGTAGCTGCAGCTTCTGCAAAACAAGGAAAGCGTACCGTTCTTGAAATTCTGGAACATTGATTTTAACAAAATTCAAAGATTCTTATTAGAAGTGTAGTTTGCAGTAACATGGTGTAAATAATGCGCTAACATGTGCATTCAACGGCTCTAACTTTTCAGCTACCGATGCAAGTCGTTAAAATTAAGAAAAAATATCGATATCTTTTTACTAAAAAGCATTTTGGATTTTTATTAGAGTACTTTGATCTTCCAAACTTGAAATGCTAATAAAAATTATGGTTTTCTTGAAAGTGAAAAACGCTTACCCAATGTAGTGTATTCTGTTCCGGCTAACCTTCCAACCGGATTTAACAATCCTGTATCTATTCTTCCATTTTCCAATAAATTATCCTGAATATGAAAAAGAACAATTTCTCCGATCACTAAAAACCCTCCCCCGGGTTCTGCCGGACCAACTTCCACAATCTGCAATAATTTACATTCCATATTGATCGGGCTTTCTTTTACTCGAGGCGCTTTTACAATCTGTGATGCAACCGGAGTTAATCCCACTTCTTCAAATTCACTGACTTCTGGTGGAAATTCGGGCGCCGTTTCATTCATGGGTTGAACAATATTTTCTGTTACAATGTTCACCACAAACTCACCGGTTTCTTCGATATGTACCAAGGTATCTTTTTTTGAACATTCACTGCTTTTTCGGGTTGGTGCAAAACAAATGATTGGTCGATTGGATGT
>DAOWAQ010000041.1 GCA_030634505.1 Calditrichia bacterium | reverse complement strand
GTTCATTTTTCTGCAAAATCTCTGGAAGGTTCGGAAGTTATCTTAATTGTTGATGATGATCCCGGTATTCGCGAACTTTCCTGGAATACCCTTTCCAACTACGGTTATAATATACTGGAAGCAGAAAACGGAGAGGAAGCGCTTGCAATATGCAATGAGCATAAAGCCCCTATTCACTTAATCATAACCGATGTGGTTATGCCCAAAATGGGTGGCCGTGAATTAGAAAAGAATGTTTCCCGGTTATATCCGGAAATAAAGGTATTGTTCGTTTCGGGTTATACAGACAATGCGATTGTGCAACAGGGAGGGATAGAGGAAGACGTGGCTTTTTTGGAAAAACCATTTCGTCCTGTTGCTCTGACCCAAAAAGTACGTGAGGTACTTGATTCTTCACAAAACCAGGAAGGGGCAGATATTTAAATCAAATTATTATAGTTGGTTTTAAAAATACCACAATTAATTACAGGCCATTAAGTCTGAGAAATATTTTGTTAATAATAAGAAAAATTGAAAATTTTTAGGACAGAAATGAATACTAATCCAGTCTGTTTTTAAAATTTATTTACATTTTTCCACGGCACATAACATCGTGCTGCAACCTACCGAAAACGCGTCCTGAGTTTTGAAATTTATTTTGTTCGAATGCGTCGCTTGGCAAGTTAAATTCATTGACCGTTCTTTTCAGCGGCTGACCACAATCTGTTAATTTTTGAGTTTAAGTAATATATTAAATCTTGTCCCTTTCCCCAATTCAGACTTCACTTCAATATTTCCATCATGTTCTTCAATTATTTTTTTAACTATCGAGAGCCCTAATCCCACCCCGCTCTTTTTTGTCGAATAATACGGTTCAAATATTTTTTGCAGATTTTCGGCAGCGATGCCCTCACCTTTATCTTCAACAATTAAATTAACCAGATCTTCTAATAACTGTAGTTCTATAATTATAGGTTCATTGGAATTGTTAGCAGCCAGGGCATTATGAACCAGGTTTATCAAGACTCGTTTTATATAATCATAATCAAAATCGAGCATTATTTCTTTATCAGGCAATTTTGTATCTATTTCTGCAGACTGATAAAGTTTTGCCACAGATCGAATCAATTCACAGAGATTATTGGGTGCTGGATTTATTTGGGCAATCTGGCAAAATCCGAGAATTCCTGTACCAGCACTTTTAAACTTTCCACTTCCTGTTCGATAATCTGGCAACTTTCCAATAACATATTTCTATAATATTTATCATCGCCATTATAACTATCCCGAATTTGTTGGGTCATCAATTGAATCGGGGTTAATGGATTTTTAATTTCATGTGCCAGCCGGCGTGCCAATTGCTGCCAGGTGTTCATTTTTTCCAGTTCAATTATTTTACATTGATTTTCAGCCAGTTCCACCGCCATGTTATTAAAAGAGTTTCCTAAATTAGATAGTTCATCATTTCCTTTAAGTTGAACCCTGTAATTTAGATTTCCCCTCCCAATTTCTGATGCCGCTTTTCTGAGTTTATCCACAGGATGTGTAATTTTTTTAGAAAACCAGAAAGAGACAAAAAGCGCGATGATTAGTCCCAAACTGTAAATAAAAATGAATGTAAATAGAAAACTGTTTTGAATATTACTTTTAACAAATCCCAAAGTTTTATAAATCTGGCTGACTTCCTGGATTGATTTTGCGGATTTTTTAAAAGACTCCGGTAACGGATATGAAATCAGCATTAAATAATTCTTCTTTACTTTTGCCAGTGCCAGTAATTTTGTATGATTTTCTGTCGGCCAGATTGCTTTATCTTTTTTTTCTTTTACAAACAATCTAATAGTATTAACCGGGATTACTACCTCCCGTTAATGAATGATTAAATTTCATTCAACTGTATTACAATGTCCGTACCAAAATAAATTATCGTGCATATTTCTTTAATAATTAATAAATTATGAGAAATCATATAAAACTAATTAGTACAAATATTTGTGGATTAAATACCACATTGTGGTTTTTAATCCACAAGATACAACCAATTTAATTCAATATGAAAATTCTTGCAGCAAGTATACCTGAATACTTCCCCACTATTATTCTTTATTTAAAAATGATTCTATCTGATGTTTTCGTATTAGCAGATAATTTACAGTATTCAAAACATTCATTAGTAAACCGCACAAAAATTAATACAGCTGAAGGAAAGCAATGGTTAACCGTACCTGTTTTAAGTTCAAAAAAAGGAATCCGGAAAATCAATGAGGTAAGTATTCTTCCGGAATCAAACTGGAAGAGAAAACATGAGTTAGCCTTAAAAACATATTACAAATTCTCGCCGTTTTTTGAACACTATATGCATAGATATGAAAGCATTTTTAATTCAACCTGGAGTTCATTATTAAACCTGGATATTGCAGTCATTGAAATGATAAAAAAACAATTAAAAATAAATAAAAAACTGTTTTCTATTTCAAAATTATCCATACAGAATACCGGTACAAAAAGAATAATAGAACTGGCAAAAACATTCAATTGCAGTAAGTATCTAATATTTGATTCAGAAGTTTCGTTTGTAAATCAAAAGTCATTAGAAAACGCAGGTATTGAACTTGTGATAAAAAAACTTAATATTAAAGAATACAGGCAGCAATTTAAGCCATTTACAAGTGATTTATCTATAATTGATTTACTCTTTAACATAGGTAACGAATCGCTCGAATATCTGCTCACATGTTCGGAATAAATAGAATATATTTTCATGCATAAAAATTATTTCCTTTTTAAAGCCCAAACCCTTTGGTTAAAAGCCAAAATTAACGATTCTGTTATCGAAGAATGCTTTACTCATCAAAAATCAGAATTAGTTTTAAAAATTAAATCCACCGAAAGCTTGTTTTTACGCATAAGCATCGATCCTTCTCACCCTTATATTTTATTATCCAAATCAAGGAATATAAAAGGTTCAAAAGTACAATTGTTTAAGGAATTGAACGGACAAACAATTAATGATATAAAAATCGAAAACTATGATAAAATTATTACAATACAATCAGAACAATTTCAACTAATTTCTATTTTTTATGGGCGTTCTCCCAATATAATATTAACTGATTTAGATAAAACCGAAATTGCAAGATTTAAAAAAAATCAACTGGCACAGGCCAAAATCAACACTGTAGAAAAACTGTTCCCGTCCAAATTGCAATTAGAGGACATAGAATATTTGATTCAACAAAATCTTGAATTAAATATCATTGAGTTTTTAAGTCGTCATATAAACGGATTTAATTTTGTTTTAGCCAGAGAATGTTGCTATAGGAGTAATATCAAATTTGATCACATTGTCCAAAAGTTATCTGTCACACAAGTAGTTGAATTTTTTCGTCAGATAGCACATTTAGAATCTGAATTTCAAAATCCAAAACCAATTATTTATTTTGATAATGAAATTCCAAAACACCTGACTATTACTGATATAAAATATTTGAAAAAAAACTATCATCCAAAAACTTACCAAACTATAAATGAAGCATGGAAAACATATATAAGGCAATCACTAGAAACACACAACATTGAAAAAATTGTTAATAAATCTAAATCATTATTAAAAAAAAGGATTGATTATTTAAAATCGTCTATTAAAAAAATAGAAGAATTTGAAAAGCTGGATGAACGAAAATTTTTGTCCGAACTAAAAGGAAACTTATTGTTAACTTTTATAAATGAAATCCCCCGTGGTGCAAAATCAGTCGAGCTGGAAAATATATTTTCAGAAAATAAAGAATTAGTTCAGATAAAACTAAATCCCGCCAAAAACATACAAGATAATGCAAAAAAGTATTTTGAAAAATTTAAAGATATCGACACCCAAAAAGATCGGATAAATAATAGAAAATCAGTATTAAGTAATGAACTCAAATCATTAACAAATATTCAGGACAATTATTCGAATGTCAATTCGCAAAAAGATGCATTAAAATTGCAGGAATTACTTGTCCGAAAGAATTTATTTCAAACTGCCAGAGATGATGATTCAAAAAAAGAAAACCTTGAGCACTCGTTTAGAAATATTGTCCTTTATAATAAATGGAATGTATTTATTGGAAAAAACAACTTAAATAATGATCTGTTAACATTTAAATTCGCTCGCAAATTTGACTGGTGGTTTCATGCTCAAGGTGTTCCCGGGTCTCATACAATTCTTCGATTAAAAAATAAAGATGAAATTCCACCTATGAATATTATTGAATATGTTGCCTCATTGGCTGCTTATCACAGCTTTGCCAAACATTCTTCAAGTGTTCCTGTAAACTATACTCGAGTTCGTTATGTGAGAAGAATTAAAAATGCTAATCCCGGAACCGTGAGTGTTTTACAGCATAAAACTATTTTTGTAGATCCCAAAAACCTTTAAAATAATTACTACAAAATATGTAAATTTTACCGAATATATAGAAAAAAATTGGAGAATAAAATGAAAAATTTATTTCTTTTATCTGTTATTTTATTTGTAAACATTTCTTCTACATTTGCTCAAGTTGTAGAATCAAAATACTTCGAATATTTAAAAGACGCCTATGCAACAAAAAGCAGTGATGATGTAGATTTTCTGGTTTTACAAATCAATGAATATTTGGAAACGTTTCCGCTCTCACAACATAATGATGAAGTTTATTTTATGTTAGGAGAAATGTATAAGCGTGACAGATCATATTTTAAATCATTGGTAAATTATTTAAAAGTATTATATTTAATTCCTAACAATAGTAAAATTGAGGATGCTAAAACAAATATTTCTCAAATTGTAAAGGATCACGAAGAACGGGCTTTTGAAGATATACAAATTGATTTTCTTTCTAAATTGAATGATTTAAAAACAAATAATGATATTGGCATTTCTTTTTTTGAATATTTAATGTTCATAAAATCGCAAAATCTGGAAGATCTTAATGAGATAATTATTGATGAAATCGGTTATTATCTGAAACATTTCGGTTATAAAGCATCCAGTGCAGATCAAGTTTTATTCTGGCAAAGCGAATTATATGAAGAGGAAAATGATTGGACAGAAGCTTCTATGAGTTACCAAAAATTAAAAGCATTATTCCCAGCTAGTGTTTTAATTCCCCAGGCAATCTACAATTCCGGTATTATTGAATATCAAGAAATATCTGAACCGCAGGCGGCAAAGGAATCTTTTGTTCAATTAATTTCAAATTATGCTGAATCAGAATTTGCAGGAAACGCCCAATTTTATCTTGGTGAATTATATGAAGAAGAATTCAGAGATCCAAAAGAAGCGGTCGCTAACTATAGATTATTGGTTGAGACTTATCCATCAAATAAATTTGCCGTTGAAGCATTAAAAAGAGTTGCTGATATCCTTCTTGATGATGATAAATACGAAGAAGCAATTGCGAGTTATTATCAAATTGTTGAGTTGTATCCGCAAGATGAATTTGCTACAGAGGCATTACTTGAAATAAAATATCTATATATACGAAGATTAGAAAATTATTTAAAAGCAGTTGAAACATTAAAATTTTTCGCTAAGCAATATAAAGATCATGAAGATGCAGCAGAGTATTTATATGACGCCGCTGAAATATATTATGATGATTTGAACAATAAACAAGCTGCAATCGATACTTATCATCAGGTTATAAATGAGTTTCCCGAATCCAAATATGCCGCGTGGGCTAAGGATAAAATTGAATCTTTAAGTGAGGAATAATTTATATTGCATAAATTAAAATTGTTTTCTTTTTTATTTCATATTCATAAGTTTGATTTTTATCTAATATCTTTGATGTAGCAATAGAAGATAATATGTTATTTATATTTGAAGGATGATGATGATATAATATACATCCTAAAAATGTTTCAACAACAATATCTTGTGGAAAATAAGGTTGTGCTATTTTTTTTAATTCGTTTAGGACACGCACATATGTTTCATTTAAACTATTTTGTCTGTATATAAAACAATAATAGACGACAAGCGCCAAAAATGTTACAGTCTTCCCTTCCTCTTTAATACCGATATCCTTAAAGTTTATTGGAAAATAACTGAACGCATTAAAAATTTTCAAATAATTATGTTCTGCAAAGGGATAAAAGTGATGATCAGCTAATTCTTTTGCGATATGATACTCTAATTTGTCAAGCATGATTTCTCCATTTAGTCGCTTGCCAAACTTAAGAGTTAATTATCAAATAATTCAATATTAAAACTAAATTTTATGATATAAATTTAAATTAATTTTTTAAAACTTTGCGAATTTTCTTTTCCAATTTTGGTATAGTATAAGGCTTTGAAAGAAAAAAATATGTCTTATCGGTATTCGATTCATTCATGAAGATTTGACTGTTTGTATATCCAGAACTTAAAATGATCTTTATATCAGGATTTAGTTTATGTATTTTTTGTGATAGTTCTTCTCCTCCCATTTCAGGCATTACCATATCCGTAATCATTAAATCCATTTTATCAATTAAATTATTTTTGTCAACAATTTCCAAAGCTTGTTTTCCATTTATTGCTTCATAAACTTCATATCCAAGTGATATTAGAGCATCAACAGCTAATTCCCTTACATTTTGATCGTCTTCCACGAATAGTATTGTTTCGCACCTGTTTTTGAATTCTACTTTACTTTCCATTTTATTTTTTTTAGCTATTTTTTCTTTTGTAATTGGCCAAAAGATTTCAAAAATTGTTCCTTTTGAGGGCATACTATTTACGTATATATTTCCATTATTCTGTTTTACAATACCATAAACTGTTGATAATCCTAATCCCGTACCTTCCCCTTCTTTTTTAGTAGTGAAAAACGGATCAAATATTTTATCAATTGTTTCTTTATCAATTCCAGTTCCAGTGTCATTGACGTTAATAAGAATATATTTTCCCGGTCTGCAACCCGGATGATTTTTAATAAATTTATCATTAGCTAGTATTTCATTGGTAGATATTGAGATTAGTTTTTCTTTTGATTCATTATTTAACTGCTTAATTGCATGTCCAGCATTTACGATTAAATTAACCATAATCTGTTGAATCTGAACCGGATCAGCTTTGATATAATTAATTCCTTTTTTCAGATTAATTTTCAACTGAATATCTTCAGTTACAACTTTTCTAAAGATAGGTTCTAACTCAGTAATTATAGTATTTATATCAATTACCTTTGTTTCAATGAACTGTTTTCTGCCGAAAGCAAGTAGCTGCTTTACCAAGTCTTCTGCTTGTTTGCCACCTTTTAATATATTATTAACACGTTTATAATTTGGATCATCTTTATTCAGACCCATTAAAACCATTTCAGCGTAACCGTTCATAGCAGTAAGAATATTATTAAAATCGTGAGCTATTCCACCTGCAAGCATTCCTATCGATTCCATTTTTTGTGATTGAAAAAGCTGTTGTTCCAATAGTCTTTTATCTGTAATATCTCTAATTATACCTTCATGTGCGATTATACTATTGTTACCATCTCTTAATACTAATGCTGTAACTTGTGCTGTTAAATTTGTACCATCTTTTCTTTTTAGTTTTAGTTCATAATCTTTTAGATTCTCATTTTTTTGTAATTCCTCTAAAAATATATCATAATCCCTTGGATTTACATATAATTCATTTTTTATGTCAATTTCTAATAATTCTTTTGTAGAATTATATCCAAATAGTTTAGCCCCTGCAGGATTGATTTCGACAAATTTACCTTTTGGTGAGGAGATAAATACGACCTCTTCAGATCTTGCAAATAGTGTACGCATCTTTTGTTCTGTTTCTTTTCCGGTTTCTACAGCTTTTTTACGATTCAATGCACCATTTATAATATCACCGGTAAAATTTAACAGATATACGTCTTCGTTGCCCCAAGTGCGCGTTTTCTTTACCGAATCTACTCCTATAAATCCAATTATATCTTTTCCTGCCTTTAATGGGCATAACAACATTGATTTAATTTTTTCTACCTGACAAATCAATTTATAAGTATTTGAGGACGCTGGAACTTTATTAATATCATCGACAATAATTGGTTTATTATTTGTTAAATTCTGCATTAGCCAGGCAAAATCTTCGCCATCCACTTGCTCATGTTGGTTAATTTTTCCTGAAATATCTGACTTTAAAAATTGATGATAAAGTTGTAAAGAATTATTTTCTTTATTAATTAAATAAACAAAACATCGGTCTATATTTAAAAATTCAGCAACATATTTCAAACTTGATTGAATCAGATTGTCAATTTCAGAAGGGGTAACATAGATAAACTGTCTGGCAATGCTTAACAGGAGGTTTTGAGTTTCATATTTAATTTTTTTTTTTTTAAAAATCATAATAATATAAGATTCTTGCTGACTCGTATTATCTTTGTAACAACATTTTTATTGATTTTGAGAACTGATCAGATCTAAAGTTTAAAAAATAAATACCTGAGGCTACCACAATTCCTGAGTTGTTAGTTCCATCCCAATTGATTTGAAAATAACCAGCATCTTGTTCTTCATTATTTATTAATGTTTTGACCTTTTGACCTAAAACATTGTAAATATTTATTGATATTTTATTAAAACTTGGTAGTTGGTATTTAATAATTGTAGAAGGATTAAAAGGGTTTGGGTAATTCTGTGCTAGACTAAAATTAACTGGAACAAAGTTGTAATCAATAGTTTGTGAAGATACAAATTCTTCTGTTCCAACAATTAGTTGTAAATTATTTTTATCCGAATATAATTCAATTTTGTTTGATGGATATTTAATTTTTGATTGTTTATTCACTACAACATATTGGTATTCTTCTGGCAGAAATTTTGGTTCAATCAATAAATTCTTTTTACCTGCCACATTGCCAACCACTTCAAAGTCATAAATATATCCATCTTCCGATTCATTTTTAATATCTGTAGAAAATTTTTCTGTTTTACCGGTAGTTTCATTATCCAATAAAAAATAGAGTCCTACATAATTCCCTATGGGAGGAGGCTCAGCATAATCAAACTTATCAATTTTTTCTGATGCATTATTTTTTGAACCCGCAAAATTAAAATGATCTCTTAATTTGTTTTGTTCTATTTTTAAATTTATAGTCCAATCATATTCCGAAAATAATGTTTGTTTTGTTAGATTTGCTGAACCTGTGTATTCTTTTGGGTGTATATATACAATCGTATCAGATTTTACTTTTACAGCATATCCCTTAAATGGTTCAAGCACCATCACAAAAGGCCAATCATTACCATCATAAAAACGTAATTCGTGGTTTGGATCATTTTCCTCCCAATTAATCGGAAAAGCAAATGGTGTTGAAATCATGTTCCAACCTGCTTGAAGTGATAATTGAAATGTTGTATCTGTGCGTAAAGTCTTCGCTTTCGTAAAATCCAAAACAACTTCATCTCTTGTAATCAGCCAAAGAGATTTTCCCGGTGGTAATTCCTTATTCAGATTAGTTATTTCTGTATAATCAACACTGTTTTCACAATCGAAAAATCTGTAAATTGTATTATCATAGCTGCCTAAATTATCACCAAACAATTCATTCAATGTTTGGTTTGAAGAATAAAATGGAATGGATATTTTTTGATAAACTTCTTTTGATGTAGGTTCAGGAAATTCCATTTTATTTATAACAACTTGAAGAGATTTTACTTTCTCCGGCCAATCAGTAAATGTCCATCCATGATAAACACGCACAAAATATTCGAATCCTTTTTGTGTAATCCAGCTTGAGTCAATTGTAATTTCCCACAAATCCATTTGAGGCAGGTCTTTACATTTAGCAGAATTAAATTCATTAGCCCCGCCTTGTCGATAATTTAGTACAACCGAATCTATCGGAAAATTTGTTGAAAAATCAAACCGCAGATTGCCATTTTCGTTGTAATTCAATTCTTTACTGGAATGTTGTTCGAGACTGATTTCTGCCGACGTACTGTCAATAACTAATCCAGATAAATACACTGTTTTATTGGTGTCATTGGATACAATCTGTAACTGCGCTGATTTAGGACCGACATCATTCGTATTTAATCCAATATCAATTACTATTGAATCTTGCGTTAAAATAGTAGTATCAGAATTCAAAGCAGGTACATTAAATGAAAGAGCATCAGAACCGGTTAATTCAAATCCCTCTTTATAAAGTATCAAATCCCCGGTACCAGTATTGCGAATAGTTAATAATTCTGAAGTAACAGCACCAGCCAGTACTGTTCCGAAATCTATATTTTCACTGGACAGTGCAATTTCAGGGGCTGCACTGTTACCAATTAATTCTACAGTTACTAGCGGCAAAACCTGGTCATCACTTCTAATTTTTAGTGTGGCATCTTTTGTTCCCGCTTCATCAGCAG
>DAOWAQ010000108.1 GCA_030634505.1 Calditrichia bacterium | reverse complement strand
TGGAAAAGTAAGCAGGAAGATAATGCCTAATGAAAGAACTACAATACCTACTTTTGGAAGCCAATACTGTCCTATTCTAAATTCAAGGGATTCATCTTTTTGCGAGAGTTTGGCAGCATTTGGTGTTGTTAAATAACTTTTCTCTTCTTCAGTCGGTGGTGTAATATCAAGGCGTGATTCAATTCGAGCAATTCTATTTTCGAGATACTTAAAATAATTATGTGTTTGATAGCCGTTTTGATTTTCTGAGGAATTGTTCATAGAATATTACCTCATCAAGATTATTTATTTTATTCTATTCTACATATATCATTTAGAATGAGTAGTTGTATTTCGTTATAACCCCCCTGAAGATTCTTTAATTCTTCAGGGGGTTGTAGATATTTACATCTTTAAGAGATTATATAATTTATTATTCAAAAGATTACCAATCAGCTGCTACTGCTTGTTCTTCTCTTAAGATATAAGCACTAGGAACCGGATTTCCAGTTAAATACTCATAACTTTGTTGTAATAATTGCACAGCATAATCCGGATTGTGAATACCATGGCTTTGATCTTCCTCAACAAACGCATAGTTCCATCCAGCTTCTTTTTGACTATTACCAGCTAGTAAGGGATAATCCCAGGTTTTCTTCGATGTTATTGATTATGGCTTTTACATAAGGTGGATTATGATAAATGGAGCCATGATCAGCGTGAAGTACATTGTAGTTCCGGAATGCTGTGTATTCTACACCGCTCATTTCAAGCGGAGCGCTACTCGATGCGAGACTGGATATACCGCCTTCTCCATCATCTTCATACCATCCAATTGCAACCAATTCTGCTTCAATTGCTACGATTGCATCATGCATCGCAGTTGCTGCGCCATTGATATCGAAATCTGAAGCGCCGGCATGACAAGATTCGCAATTATCAACACTGGGATGAAACTCGTGGTTGCTATTTGCCCCCATATGGCATGAAACGCAGCCGGCGCTAGCATGAGCCATTGGTCCCTGGTTTAAGGCTACAGTACCATTTCTATCATCGGCGCCTTTTCCAAAGATTAGGGATCCATTCATACCGTAATGTGGTCCTGCATGGCTGCTGGTAATTGATACTGAATCGGTGCCAACAGTTGGTGTTGTATCATATGCTGAGTAATCACGACGTGGTTGGTGGCAGGTAATACACAAATTAGCCGGATGTCCATCGCCAAAAGTTTCCGTACCGCCTGTTAAAAAGTCAACTTCACTGGTATCAACAACCAGGCCAAATGAGAATGAGTCAACTTCACTGGTATCATGCAAGGTATGGCAAGATTTACATGTCAAACCCGTAACAGTTTCCAAACTCATATCAGCGCCTGTTTCGACATAGTTTCTGAAATTCTCATGAGAATGGCAGCGTCCGCAACCTTCCCTACCGCCGCGGCTCAAAGAATTTGCCATTGTTGCATGATCATGCATATTCAACTCATAACGTTTTTCAATAATTACATCGTTGTTATGGCATGTCAGACATGCAGCCTCTGTAATATCAGTACCGTCAGAGCCATGTGTACCATCTGCACCCGCTGGACCTGCTGGTCCTTCCGGGCCCTCACAGTTAGTTAAACTCAAAACCAATAAAACTGATAAAGCAACAAACCAACTAAGTAGTAAACTTTTTCTCGTACTGTTATTCATAAAACATACCTCCTCTGCTAAGTAATTTTCAATTTAATTCGTTATCCAATTGTTTGTCTAAGGTTTAAGTATATATTAATAAATATGTTACCCCTTTTATATAAATATTTAATATATAACATTAAATCGCTATTTATTGAGTCATTTATGTCTCAGGTGTATTATGCCTCCTAGTTAGTTAAAAAATGTTAATTAATTGAATTTATTAAATCACTAATTTCGTCTTTATCTACAGGTTTAACTGCATGGTACAATATACCAACCGGGCTTATTTCTCTTCCCAATTCAACACTTGAATCTGATGATATGAATACAATTTTTACATTACTATTTACTTTTCTGATCGCATTTAAAACATTTGCAGATTGGGGTTTAGTGAAATCATCATCAATAATTAATAGTTTTGGATGAACTGTACACACATGGGACATAATTTCTAATGCATCTGCTTTTCCTGAAAAAATATCCAATTGATTTTCTGGAAATATTTTTAAATATTTGATAATATTAATTAAATCGTGATCATTGGAAATAATTGTCGTTTTCATTTGATTAATATTTAGCAATGTGTATGCCAAAATATAGAGTTATAATGTAAGAGACAAATAGGATTAAAAGTTTAATTATGTTTATTTATGTGTAAATATATTAAATAATTTTATGAAACAATTGGGAAATAAATGTCTCAGTGAGACAACAATGTGACAATGGAATTTTATTATGTTTAAAACAATTAAATACAAATTTATATTTTCTACAATAACACTTATTTTGATTGGTGTTGGAATTCCATCAATATTTCTGATCAATCAATTTAAAGAGAATTTTGAACAAAGATCGAAATTGATGATTAAATCTACACTTGATGTAGTTTTGCAAGGTATGTATGATAAAATGATGAGCAGCGATAAAAAAGATGTACAAAATATAATTTACGAAATATCGCAAAATGAAAGTGTAGATAATATTCGAGTATTTAATGAAACTGGAAAAATTCTTTTTGCATCGAATGCAGATGAAATTGGGAAATCGATGAATGAAATTGCGGCACATCATATGGAGGATATCAATCTCAGTGATATTAATATTTCAAGATTAACTGATCAGGGAGTCTATTCTGTTATAGAACCCATAAATAATAAACCACAATGTCAGCAATGTCATGGTGAAGGACAAATATTAGCATATTTGGATATAGATACCAATTTAACACAAGCAGAAAATTATTTTCATACAGGATCTGTGCATTTTATATTTTTAGCTATTATAATAATTATAGTGCTTTTTATCATCTTTTATGCTGTTTTTAATCATCTGATCAATAAACCTCTAATTCGCTTTAACGAAGCAATGGATAAGGTAGAAAAGGGAGAACCTGATGCTCGACTTCCAGCAAAAAAGGAGGATGAAATTGGTACACTCGAAAAACATTTTAATCGAATGGTTAATAAACTCCAATTATCTCAAAATAAGATTGAAGAATTGCACTTTGAGCAGTTGCGACATGCCGACAAATTGGTTACACTCGGTGAACTGGCAGCCGAAATGGCTCATGAAATAAATAATCCTGCTGCAATCATCATGTCCAGGGCAGATTATTTGCAAATGGAATCAGAGAATAATTCTCCATTGACAAACTATAAAGAAGATCTTGGAGTAATTGTCAATCAAATAGAACGGGTTTCAAAAATTACACAAAACATACTAAAGTATAGCAAAAAATTACCAAAGAATTTCGATAAAATTGAACTGATTCAAATTATAAATGAAAGCACCAATATACTTGAACCAAGATTAAAAAAACATAAAATAAAACTCATCAAAGATTTTAAATTTGATAAAGTGTATATATTTGGAGACGCCGTTCAAATTGAACAGGTGATAACAAACCTGGTTAATAACGGTATTGATGCGATTGGTGAAAACGGTGAAATGAACATTCAGGTTCTAAAAACAGAAAAACAACAGGGACAAATAATTATTTCAGATACAGGAAGAGGAATCGAAAAACATATACGAGATAATATATTTTCTCCGTTTTTTACTACCAAAAAGAGGAATAAAGGAACAGGTTTGGGATTATATATAGTAAAAAATATATGCAAAAATCACAATGCTGAAATTGAATGCGACAGTGAACCCGGCAAAGGAACAAAATTCACTATTACTTTCAAGGGAGTTAGAAGTTTATAAATGAAGTCTATTTTAATCATTGATGACGAAATCGAAATGCTGGAAAGTCTGAGAAAAATCTTACTTAGTCATGACCGGTACGATATTATAACAGTTCAGAATTCATCCGAAGCGATGAAGAAGGTTGAAGAAGAAAAATTTGATCTGATATTAACCGATTTGAAAATGCAGGATTATTCCGGCATTGATGTTTTAAAAAACGCCATAAAAAATCATCCACAATCGAATGTTATTATGATATCCGGATATGGTACTATTGATGCAAGTGTGGAAGCGATGAAGGAGGGGGCATTCGATTTTATCGAAAAACCATTCACATCAAAAAAATTATTAGCATGTATTGACAGAGCTTTCAGTCAAAAAGCAGACACTGAAATTATAGAAAAAATTAATATAGAAAAAGATGATAGTTTAAAGGCAATAATATATAAAAGTGAGCAGATGGAGAGGGTTATACATCTTGTTAGAAAAATTGCACCCGGTAACATGAATGTTTTAATAACCGGAGAAAGTGGTACTGGAAAGGAATTAATTGCTCGTGCAATTCATGGATTAAGCAAAAGAAATATGAATCCATTTGTTCCTATAAATTGTGGTGCATTACCAGAAAATTTATTTGAAAGTGAAATCTTTGGTCATGAAAAAGGATCATTTACAGGCGCCTTTAAAACAAAACCTGGTTTATTGGAGTTTGCAAACCAGGGTAGTTTTTTCTTTGATGAGATCGGTGATTTGAGTCTGAATTTACAGGTTAAACTGTTAAGAATGCTGGAAGAAAGAAAAATACGCAGGGTAGGTGGACAAATAGAAATAGATATCGATTTACGAATTATAGCTGCGACTAATAAAGATATCCAGAAAAGTGTTGAAGAAAATAATTTTCGGGAAGATTTATATTATAGAATTAACACTATTATTGTTGAAATACCACCTTTAAGGGAAAGACAAAATGATATACCTGTTTTGGCTAAACATTTTTTAAATGATTTAAACTCTAAAAATGATAAAGATGTAAACAATATCTCTAGTGAGGCTATTGAATCATTACAGAATTATCCATGGCCGGGGAATGTTCGTGAATTACAAAATATAGTTAGCCGGGCATTTTATTTGTGCAATTCTGAATTGATACAAAAACAAGATTTACCTCTGCCAATTACAAATAATCAATTTTCAGCAAATAGTGAAATGTTGTCACTGTCTTATAAAAATGCTAAAGAACAAATTTTTGAAAATTTTGAATTGGAATATTTATCACATCATTTAAAAAAGAATGAAGGAAATATTTCAAAAACGGCTGAAGAATGTGGTTTGGATCGCAGATCAATTCACAGGTTGATTAAAAAATATAATATAATATACCAGGAATAGTCGCTGTAATAAACAATTCTTTTATTAGTTTGTATTGATATTTGAAATTTAATATTTATTATAAATCAGCTTTAAACCGGCTATATTTATTTACATCTTAAGTATTTTTATTAGCTGCTTATCGTCGTGAGGACGGGCGCCAATTTTATTTACCACCCAGGCAGATATTTTTACCGCATATTTCGCAGCGTCAATATGATTTTTCTTTTTCAAAAAGTGACCCAAATAAGCACCGGCAAATGAATCACCTGCACCGGTTGCGTCAATAATTGTTTCTGCTCCAGGGGAAACATTGGTTATTTGATTATTGGCTAAAATTAAAGCCCCTTTTGATTCCAATTTCAAAGCAATCACGGTATCGGGAAATATTTTATTCAATTTTTTGACTATTGCTTCCGGTTCAGTTTCTCCTGATAGAATTTGTCCTTCCTGTAAATTAGGGAAAACTATATCAATTTTCAGGTCGGTCATAATTTTTACAAATTTATCTTTGCCTCGTTGTTTAATGAGTTGAAATGAGCCGGGATCGAATGAAATGGTAGCATTTTGTGCTTTAGCAATTTTAGCTGCACGGGTAGCTGCAGCTCGTGGTGGATCTGTGAAAAATGACCATGCTGTTAAATGTAAATGCTGAGCTGATTTGATAATCTCAATAGGAAGTTCTGAGGGGAATAAATTGAAATCTGCACCCTGCCCGGATACCATTGACCTTTGTCCGGTTTGATCAATCCATACAGCAACAGAAGCAGTTCGATGCATATCTGTTTCAATTAGATGTGAATCTACTTTTTCCCATTCCAGGTTTTCTTTGGCTAATTGACCAAATCGATCCCTACCAATCTTTCCGATAAAACTAGTTTGCAGTCCACAACGCGAAGCCCAAACAGCAACATTTGCTGCACTGCCTCCTGGCGCAAGTAACACCTCACCAAAAGTGTCACCTCCGGAAAGCAGTTCAGTGTTTGTTCGTATCAATACATCCCAGGCAAAATCGCCTAGGACCAATAACGGGATTTTTTTAATTTGTTCTGAAACCATTATGCTCTAAGGGAATAAGGTATATGGTATAAGTTGGTATTTAAATACAAAATACTTTTGACACCCCTATTTCCACTTAACTTTATACCCTATACCTAATTTTGTGCTAACATTTTTTCTATTTGATAAACAGGTTTAATATCTACCGGTAAATGGTTCAAATTTTCTCGCAATATAGCCATCGAAGGAGAATTAACAGCATATTTCGCAATTAATGCTTTTGATGCTTCATAATCACCTTCGGCCTGGATAGTCAATAATACGTTGGCTAATTCTTTAACAACATCATATATCTTATCAAAATTTACACGAACTTTTTGAGAAGTTTCGTCATATTCATAAGCCCCTTTTTCCAGCAGATAGTTATAAATAATTGCATTTCCACCACCATGAGCCTCATTGATTCCAAATCGTACCGAACGAAATGTACCGGCAAGAAATGTTACCCAGTTTTCATTCGCAAATGATTCAGGGTAAAC
>DAOWAQ010000047.1 GCA_030634505.1 Calditrichia bacterium | reverse complement strand
GTAATTGTCCAATTATTAAAAGCATGTCTTATAAAATTTCTTATGGCAGTAGGATCTTTTACTCCACTGCCAAAGTAAAAATAAATATCTTCTGTATTTACTACTGTACCGGAAATTGGCAAGTCTCCTGAAGTACGTAAATTTATGATTTCTTCGCCATAACTCATATACGCTGGAGGAGTAATAATAATTAGTTCTGCTTGAATGGATTGATCAAATAGATTGTTTGTTGGTGTAAATAATGAAAGTGAAGATACATTTTTAATCGCTGAAGAAGTTAATGATGAGGCAATTAATCTTCTATGCAAATTATCGGTTAAATCTAATTTAAACGATAGATTCCCGCTTTGAATACCATTTGTAGAAATTTCCGTAACATTAACAGGATCTGTAATGTCAAATAATTTTACATCTGAAGTATTATAATTGTTTATATTAAAATTAGCAACCTGACCAGTTGTGTTTGTATAAAATAACAAATAATTGTTTGAAGCTGCAAAATCACCGGGATAATAAAACTCGACATAATCTAAGTAAGCATTACAACTTTCCAAATTACCAATGTAGTCAAGTTTTAAAGTATTTGATCCATTAATTAGGAAGTCATTTGAATTAAACAAGAATTCTTTTGAAAATGCTCTTTCGTTAATAAAATTGAGAGAAAAAATTGATTGTGGTGTTATAGATGGATTTAAATATGTGGTGAAATAATACGTATATGTTGAATTATCACCATATAATATTCCCGATCCACCTTTGAATCGGACTACCATCTTTGCTGGATTAGGTGTACTGCTTAAGTTATCTATTTGATAATTGAATGAATTCTGATCACTTGTTCCAAAGAACCTATGGCCATACCAGTCGTTTCCTGATGATAATAAATTATAAGATTCTTCTTCATAATGAACTCGCCTTAAATAATATGAATCGCTTACAGTAGCACTTAAAGTGGTTTGAGAAATCACCTCTATCCTTTTTCCATTTGCATTGCCAAATGTTAAATAGTAAAAGTTCTTAGTATCATAAGGATGTTGAATGAAAGCAAAATCACTGTGAGAAGATGAATAATTCCAGCCGCCGAGTTGAGTTCCGTAAAAAAGTATGTAGTCTCCGGAATTAAAAGAACCGTCGGATTCTCCGGATACAAAGATGGCATTTTCAACCGGTTCCGTTGGATTGTTTTCGAGAGATAACGCATTTACATTTAAGGGCTTACCACCATTATTATATATTTGAAAAGTGCGGGGATTTATTGCAGATATATCAATTCCGGCTGAAGTCAATGTCGTTGACGATATTTTGTATAATCCATCTTCAGTAACTTCAATTTTGTACCATGGTCCTTGGGGAACAAATGTTGGCTTTGCTAATATATTTGATTTTGGAGTAAGCCAGTTTTGGGCTTGAGGATAATTGACAATATAATTCTTATATAAATCCTTTAAATATTTACTTGTAGTTGATTTTGAATTTTGTCGATCACCATCACTGATAATAATTTTAATATCAGCTGATTTGATATACTTAATTGTTTTGTTATTATCATTGTATGTAACAGGGAAAAATTTTACCTGAACTACGGGCATGTCCTTAAAATAGTGTTGATCTGAGAATTCAACAGTTTCTTTGGGAGAAAAGTTATAGTTTTCTCTATTCTTATTTCTGGTTATTGATATTATCCCGGATTTTTCCCGAAATGGTTTTCCCACAGGTATGGGTGTAACATTTGTAACTGTTCCGTATTTGATATTTGAAATTGAATAGTGAAAAGATGAATTATTGGGTACACCAAGAGTGAAATCTTTATAGGGGATTTCGGGAAGATTAATTATATCTGTAAAATTACAACCTTCAAATCTGATACTGGAAAATCCACTATTTTCTATTATAGCATTCTCGATTTCGAGCTGATCCAAATTCCATTTAAGAATTATTTCATGCTGGTTATAAGATGAAACTTTTATCCCGGTATAATTTCTTTTAGGATAGGACTGAGAAAATGTGGTGATTGAAAGGATTAATATAGTTGCTGCAAATATTAATCTTTTAGCCATTTGAGCACCTCGTAATTAAAATAATATTAGAATAACCGTAGCAATAGAACGCAGCAACCCTCCATATAAATTTCTTTTAAAATTTAGTGGCACAAAATACTATAGTCAATAAATTATATTAGTTAAATTAATATTCCTGAATTTTGTTCCTTAAAATTAATAAAGAATTTTTAGTCAAATAGAGAGGATTTAATGAGTTTTAATTTGTCCAGTTTGAATCTAATTGCCGTGTATATGCATCCGATTCCATAATTTAAACTTCGAATAAAATTAATGGATGAAGCCTCCGGAAAATATCGTGCAGGGCAGGTTAATTCTCCAATTTTGAATCCAAAATAAATAACCTGACTTAAAAACTGATTGTCAAAAATAAAATCATTTGAATTTTGTTTCCAATTAATATCTTCCAAAACTTTTCTGGAATATGCACGGTAGCCCGTATGATATTCCGATAATTTTGCTCCAAGTAGTAGATTTTGAATTAAAGTAAGAATTCTGTTTGAAAAATATTTATATATTGGCATTCCGCGTTTTATAGCCTCACCTCCCAAAATCCTGGATCCCAATACAATATCAAACTCTCCGCACTCAATCATACTGGACATTGCAGTAATCAATTTTGGAGTATATTGATAATCGGGATGAAGCATAACAACGATATCAGCTTTTAATTTTATGGCAATGTCATAACAGCTTTTTTGATTGGCTCCATATCCCATGTTTTGGTCGTGGCTGTGAACAGTAATTCCTAATTTGTTTGCAATCTCCAGCGTATTATCTGAACTTTTATCATCAACTAACACGACTTCATCAACAATATCATGAGGAATTTCATTATATGTTTGTTCTAAAGTTGTTTCAGCATTAAAAGCAGGCATAACTACTACTAATTTTTTATTACCAATCATTTTGTTGAAATATCCTTTTAATGTAAATTAAATTTAAAATAGAAATTTACGATTTTCTATCATTAAAAAAAATCTGAGTTATATAATTAAATGTATTCAAAGATAAAAATACTGAGTGTTTTAATTTTTCAATTTATATGTACTGTTTTGATTCAGGCACAAAGTTCTGAATTCCCAATTTATAAGCATCACAATACTTATTTATCATTATTTAACACTACACTGGATAGCAATTTTGAAAAATACGATGTACTAAAATATAAAATCAATTTAAGCATTAATCCCGATTCAAGAGAAATTTCAGGAAATGTAGATTTCCAATTTGAAGTGCTTGAAAATAACTTTTCTATTCTTATGTTAAATTTAAATGGATTACAAGTAGATTCTATTAAACAAGAAAGCAACTGGTTAAATTACAATCGACAACAAAATGAATTATATATAACTTTGGGCCAACCTTTACAATCAGGAAGTTTGGATAGTATTTCTATTTTTTATCATGGTGTTCCAATTAAAGGCATGTATTTCAGAAATAATAAATTCAATAACAAAGTAATATATACTCACAATGAACCATATGATGCACAATATTGGTTTCCATGTAAAGACGATCCCTCGGATAAAGCCTTATTAGATGTTTGGATTACTGTTCCTCAAAACCTGAAAGTTGTAAGCAATGGAATTTTGACTGAAACAACACCTGCCGGGCAGGGGAAATTAAAATATTACTGGAAGGAATCTTATCCAATAAGTACCTATTTAATTTCTATGGCGGCCTCAAATTACGATATCATTTCGAATCCATTTAATTGGAATTTAATTCAATTTCCGGTTGAATATTATATCTATCCGGAGGAAGTGAGTAGGGGAAATGCAGCAATTTCAAATACAATTGAAATGCTTGATTTTTTTAGTAATTATATCGGCTCGTACCCATTCCTTTTGGAAAAATATGCAATGGTGGAAGTACCTTTCCAGGAAGCCGCTGCCATGGAAAATCAAACGATTACCACAATGGATGAACCTGTAATTGATAATGAAAGTGTTATTGCACATGAACTGGTTCACCAATGGTGGGGAGATGCATTAACTCCTTCATCATTCAATGATATCTGGTTAAACGAAGGTTTTGCCACATATTTTGATGCATTGTTCATCGAGCATAAATTTGGTGAAGATGTATTTAAGGCAAGAATGATTTCATCAAGCTCCCAGGTAAGTAGCGATGGTTCTGTTGATTATGCGATTTATAATCCACCGATGCAGTTTTTATTTGGAAGTGCAGTTTATCATAAAGGCGCCTGGGTATTGCATATGCTTAGAAATGAACTTGGAAAAGATGTTTTCAAAACTATTATTAGAAATTATTATAATAATTTTATATACAAAAATGTTTCAACCAATGATTTTATTGATATTTGTGAAAATGTCTCAGGACGATCTTTGCATAAGTATTTTGATCAATGGGTATTTTCACCTGGAATCCCAAATCTGTTTGCTTCTTGGACGCAAAAAAACAATAATGCGATTATTCGGATTGACCAGATGCAAAATGAAACTATTTATGAATTAAATCTGGACTTAAAATTAATAGGTTTAACACGTGATACAACATTTTCCATTACCATATTCTCTCAAAATGAAGAATATGTGATTCCTTTCTCTGATCAAATTTCGCAGTTAATATTGGATCCGGAAAATAAAGTATTAAATATTAATAATGGACCGGTGTACCTAATACCAAACAGAACCGAACTGATTCAGCTCTTTCCAAATCCCTTTAACAGTGAATTGAATATATTTTATAGGGTTAAAAAGTTACAAAATATTAGAATAGAGTTGTGGGATATTCTTGGTAAAAAAATAAAAACTCTGCAAAATGAAAAAAAACAAATTGGTACACATAAATTAACATGGAAAGTGGAAAATCTGGCGAGTGGCACATATATATGCGTTTTAAAATCAGAGTCCAATATTGACAAACGAAAAGTGGTATTAATAAAATAAATAAATGAAAAATATCTTTAACAAATACTTTAATCAAAAATATGTTATTTACTATATTCTTAGTGCTGCAATAATTACCAGAATTGTATTTTCATTTGGGCACGTTTTTTCGGATGATGCCTATTTTGATTATTTGTCCTATACTTTGTATAAATGTGAATTTGCAAAAGACTATATTGGATATCCGCATACTCCATTAAGAATAAATTTACTGGCATTGACGGCATTTTCATTTATGATTTTTGGCATTAACGAAATTGCGACAATGATTTTTCCCATGATTTTATCCATTGGTAATATATTGTTGGCATATTTCTTCATGAAGGAAATAACAAAAAATGAAAATACAGCACTCATTGCAGCTCTATTAATGGCTTTTTTTCCTACAGATATAACTTTTGCTACAATCAATTTTTCGGATTCTCCGTCTGCATTTTTTATTAATTGTGGTTTATTTTTTCTATATAAATCTTATAAAAATGAATCTTTGAAATTTAGTATAATTAGCGGAATTTGTTTTTTTCTATCAATTCAGTTTAAAGTAAACATATTTTTTATTGGATTCTTATTGGTTGTACTTTGGATTTATTTGTTAATAAAATCAAAATCTTTTTCCTATTATATTCCGGTTGCATTGAGTTTTATTGGATTAAACTTGCTGATTGAAGGAATAATATATTGGAATTTGAATAGTGATTTATTTTATAGATTTACCCAGATTGAACTTAACTCTGTTTATAACATAAATGAATTTTTTACTCTGGGAAGTACCAGGGGGTATATGACCGAAACGGATTTTTGGCCGGCAGTGGTTGAACGAGTATTCATACTAAATCCGAAGGCAGTTTTCCTTAGAAGGTTTTATCTTTTTTTACCTCTTATTGCATTGTATCAATCTTACGTATTTATAAAAAATAAAAAATATACTTGGTTGATTTACTGGTTCATTGGCCTTTCTGTTTTATTTATTGGATTCACTTCCTCTTTAACACATTATCAACCCATCATCCAGCGATTAAGTTGGTACATGTTTCCTCTATTTCTACCCGAAGTGATGTTATCTACATTGTTTATTTCAAATTTCAGAAAACATATTAAAACAGTTTTGATTATATTATACATATGTGGAAGTCTGGCCATGACATATCATTATTCAGTATACTTTAATGTTGATGATTTAAATAAATTGAAATCATTTCTAAGATCGAATAGTGAACAAATCATTTATACAGATCACTTCACAAAATATAGTGTTGATTTAATTGATGGATATTCAGAGCCACTAAGAACTAAGAGAATTTATAGTTCTGATTTCAATATTAATAAATTGAAATCAGGAGAATGGCTAATTTATAAGCCGGAGCATATAAATGAATTAGTAGAACAGGGACATAAATTCCCGGATTTTTCTTTACTACGATCAGAAAAATTTACATTGATATTTGAAGCCGGAGGATTTTTAATTTACGAGAAAGTATCGAATTAAAATTTGTGTATAAGAGATAATGATCCGGTTGTATAAGAACTGTTTTCCATATTCATTTCATCTGTAAAAACATAAGATGCCGAACTTATAAATTGAAGATTTTTATTTAAACCATATCTAATTCTCAAATAAGGCGTGGTTGTTTTAATATCTCGAATTAATGATTTTTTAGGTACATGACGCCAGTCATTTCTGGCATAAAAAGCAATCCCACCATCAAAATCTAATAAATAAATATTTTTGAAACGGATAAAATAATCAAAAAATATGGTTTCAGTTGTTTGTAAAATTTGCTGAGCAAATTCTGACTTGAAGAAACTTCCTTTATCTTCAAATTCATATCTGGCATTAAATCCAGTTTTTAATCTGGGAAGGATACTAAATGACAGAGAATTTTCTAATATATATTTTCTAAAAATAAAGCTTTGGGATTGTGTAAATTGATCTTCGAAATCGTAGACAGTGTAATTTGCCAGAATTTCATTTCGTAAAATATTGTTGAAGTTTCTTCCTTTATATTCTACAAAAGAACCTAACCTGAATATTCTATTCCAGTTATTATTAGCACTTCTTTCTTTAAAAATATAAACCTGGTGAAAGAAATTTATGTAGGCTTCAATGCCAAAATACAGAACAGGGCTAAATTGCCTAATATACTCGAGTCCGCCTACCATCCTTAGTTCATCGCGATCATCATTGTTATTTACTGAATCCGGCGTGTCAAATTGAAATTTAGCTAGTGTGAATTTGAAATTGAGCTGATCTTTAGGAGAAAATTTATAAAAAACATTTGTTCTAATATTAGTCTGTAATGCGTCACTATCTGTGGTAATGCCTGTATTATCCTGCGTTTCTTGGAAAGTATCAAATCCAAAATTTATTTCAAAATCATTGAAAAAATAATAAACATTTAATCTGTTTTCAAATCTTAATACATCTCTGGCTGGATTTGAACGACTGTTATCAAATATATTTTTTGATGAAAGAATAGTTTGTAAGGCTAAATTCGTAACAGGGGATAGACGATATTCAAAAAAGTTATGAAGATATTTTTCATCAAATTTAACATTTAAAAGTCGATCACTACTGGGAGAATAATATTGTTTATTTGAATGATTATAATATGCTTTTATTGAATCGGTAGCAATGGGTGAAAATTTTGTTTTAAAATCCACTTGAAAACCTTGAATTGAATTTTGACGATTTGGATAAAAATCATAATCAAAATGAGTGTTTATATTACCCTGGTATTTATCTAATTTAAAGTTGTTATATTCACCGTTAAATCCTAAATCCCATCCCCAATCAATATTTGATTTATTTTGTGCACGCTGATACCCTGTATAAGGAGTAATATTTATGTTGGATATTGGTTTATAATTTGATTTAATCCCGATGCTGTGATTACTGAATTGGTTGGTTTGAGAACTTTGTTGATCAGAAAATATCCATGATTTTGTATAAATGCCAGGTTGAAAATTCGATATATTTTTGTAAAAATATCCGTCAAAATTATTTTCGTCTCTCCAGTTTTTTATATTCTTTTTGGGAGTTATAAGATTACTGCGATAGCTATCATGTACTATTATTCCATAATTGTTTTCTGAGAACAGATAAGTAAACTTTTCCTGCCAATTCCAGGAAATATTGTGTTTGTTGAAATAGATTTGAAAATCATTTTTTTGAGGATTAATTACAAATTGTGGATATATAGAATTAATAAAAAAGAATAAAATTATAAAAACAAGGTAAGGCATAAAGGATGATTATTTCTCTACGATCTGATAAACACGTTCACCTTTTTTCTTCATTTTGTATTTTTCACGTGCTACTTTTTCAATGGACTGTGGATCATTTTCTAAACTTGATTTAAAAGTTTCCAATTCTTTTTTTTCGATTTCTAATTTTTGAATTTCTTCTATAAGTTTTTCTTTTTGATTGTAAAATGTAATTAGTTTATATGTACCTCGATTTCCTACAACAAAATAAGCGGTAATTAATAAAAGTACTAAAACACTCAATATTATTTTTATACGTTTTTTTTGAGTAATCCGTTTCATCACCTCTGTTATTTTTCTTTGCTGTAGAGGAGGTTTTGCCCTATTAGTTCTTATCTTCAAATCATTACCTTAGAAATTAAGGTTATCTTAATCTGTCCAAATTTAGTTAATAAAAGTTACCTTTTAAATGCAGATACTCCCCTAAATATTGCCATCTCATCCAATGATTCTTCAATTCTCAATAATTGGTTGTATTTTGAGATTCTGTCACTTCGTGAAGCCGATCCTGTTTTTATCTGACCGGCATTCGTAGCAACGACTAAATCTGCAATAGTATTGTCTTCGGTTTCACCGGAACGATGAGAGATCATAGCGGTATATCCAGCTTTATGTGCCATTTCAATTGCATCAAAAGTTTCAGTAAGAGTACCTATTTGATTGACTTTGATTAGAATTGAATTTGCTATACCTTCATCAATGCCTCTCTTTAGCCGTTCAGTATTGGTGACAAATAAATCATCACCGACGATCTGAATTTTATCACTCAATTTATCAGTGTGAATTTTCCATCCATCCCAATCATCTTCAGCCATACCATCTTCGATGGATATTATGGGATATTTATTGACCAATTCTGAATAATAATCAACCATTTCTTTAGGAGTCAACTCTCTCTTTTCAGAGGCAAGAATATATTTATTTTTTTGTTTATCAAAAAACTCACTTGAAGCGGGATCAAGCGCTAAGAAAATATCACTGCCTGCTTTGTAACCGGCATTATTAATTGCTTCCAAAATAACTTCAATGGCTTCCTCATTTGATTTAAGATCCGGTGCAAATCCGCCTTCATCACCTACAGCAGTATTGTAACCTTTATTAGTTAAGACTTTTTTTAGATTGTGAAAAACTTCTGCGCCCATTCGCAGTGCTTCCTTAAAAGATGATGCACCTGCTGGAACAACCATGAATTCCTGTAAATCCACATTATTATCGGCATGGCTTCCGCCGTTTAAAATATTCATCATAGGTACAGGAAGTACTTTGGCATTAACACCACCCAAGTATTGGTACAAAGGTAACCCTATAGATTCTGCAGCAGCTTTTGCAGCAGCCATGGAAACGCCCAAAATTGCATTTGCGCCTAATTTTTCTTTGTTTGCTGTACCATCCAGATCAATCATGATTTTATCAAGTAAAATCTGTTCTGAAGCGTCGTATCCCGCAAGTTCTTTAGCAATAATTTCGTTTACATTTATTACAGCATTTTGTACGCCTTTACCCAAATAACGAGCTGTATCACCATCACGTAATTCAACAGCTTCATGTTCTCCAGTTGAGGCGCCTGAAGGAACTGCAGCT
>DAOWAQ010000166.1 GCA_030634505.1 Calditrichia bacterium | reverse complement strand
TTTGATTTATTTTACTTAAATTGTGCTTCTTGACCTCATCCTCATCAGTTTTAAGTTTGTGCAGTTCAAATAAATAATGTTTAATCTTTTGTTTATCAACATTTATTGTTGATGCTTTAGATTCTATTATATTTTTTACCATATCTATTTCTTTTTTACTATTTTTAAACATATGCCAACTTGCCGGAGTTAAAACTTTTGTAGAATTGTATGATTTACTACTGCCGAGGAAAAAATTCAAGCCACATTTTTTATACAGATATGATGAATAACTTCTACGTTGAAAAGTATTCTTCAGAAATATTATTTTCTTCTTTTCTCCAAATAAAATTGCTGAATAATTAAAAACATCAAAAACCTTCCTATCTGTTACACTATAAACATCTATGGGAAATCTATTATTATTTATTTGTTTATAATATTGAGTTATATTGATTAGAGGATATTGATGAATAATATGGTTATGTAAAGGTATTGAGTAATTATTATTATCTAACTCATATTTCTCGAATCCTGTAATATTATACTTTAAAATCCTATGTTTAATGCAAACAATTAGTTTGTATTTTTCTAATAGATTAAGATAGTAGCCAACATTTGTCCGGGATATATTTGCAAGAGTACTAAAACCGGAAAATGAAAAATTGCCAATCTCTTTTCCGTACTCATAATTTATACGCATGCTTTGATATATCAATGCCAATATTTGAGCAGCCTTTTTTGACTGATTCTTCCAGGTTCGCATACTATTAATTTCAGGAATTCTTCGAACAAGTTCATATAAATCCAAAGGTAGTACTTCAGGATAAAAATCTTCAACCGGCATTTCAAACCATAACGTATTTATGATCTCCTCCTCAAATCCCAATTTTCTAATCCAATACTTTTGTTCATTAACTAGTAAACCGATTCCTCTTATGGCAAAAACAAATTCATTTATATATTTCAATTTCTGTTTTTTCTTGGCACGATTAAGAAACCATAATACAAAATTAAAATTTTCTTCGGGTGTTGTATTATTACCCATTTGCTTTTTAAAAATTCTGTCAACTTTATTAAGAAAAATTTGATTGTTATAATTTCTTGGTAATTTTCCAATGGCAAGCTTATCAGGAATTGGTTTTGATCCAAATTCAATTTTTGATCTATAATCGAAAATATCAACTATTTCTTTTTGGATGGTAGTGTTGTCGAATTTCTTATTCATATAATCCTCTAGTATAATTATATTTGATTCAATTTTTAGTTATCGTTAAATTCATCCTCCGCTATGGGATGAGGACAAAATGAGGACAAATTGCTGTTTTGATTGTTAATGATTAGGTATGAATTAAGCTTATATAAGAAATATTTATAACATATAGAATTATATATAAGGTTAATGTTAACAAGAAGTAATATAAATATTACTAAAAGAGCTTCGAATCCCGTACGCGCTACAACTATAACAGGAGAGGTGCTGGAGTGGTTGAACAGGCACGATTGGAAATCGTGTGTGCCTTCACGGGTACCGTGGGTTCGAATCCCACCCTCTCCGCATGTTTTATGCATATATTTTAAAAAGCATAAAAGACAGTGGATACTATTACGGCCATACTTCCAGTCTTGAAAATCGAATAATATCTCATAATGCTGGTAAAGTTATGCCAACAAAAGGTAGACGTCCTTTGAAAATTCATTATTTTGAAAAATATAAAACTAGGCAAGATGCTATAATGAGAGAAAGATTTTTTAAAACAATTGATGGAAATGGTTAAAGGAACAAAATATAACAGATTAATATTTGGGCGGGTTCTCCCGAAGGGACTCCCTTGGAGGAATCCCACCCTCTCCGCGGAGGCAGATTAATTGATCTGCCTTTTTCTTTTTATCAGTTCGGAGAGGTGCCAGAGTGGTTGAACGGGGCGGTCTCGAAAACCGTTCGGGTTGGAAGACCTTTGTGGGTTCGAATCCCACCCTCTCCGCATGTTTTATGCATATATTTTAAGAAGCCTAAAAGATGGTGGATATTACAAAGGATCTACTTCTAATCTTGAGAATCGAGTCAAAGCACATAACGCAGGAAAAGTTCGGTCCACTAAAAGTAGACGACCTTTAGAAATGCATTATTTTGAGAAATTTAGTTCTTTGCAGGAAGCAAGAATTAGAGAGAAGTTTTTCAAATCTATTGATGGATATAATTGGTTAAAAGACAAACAAATAATTGGAAAGAGGTGCCAGAGTGGTTGAACGGGGCGGTCTCGCTGCATAGCAGTCCCTTCGGGGAAAACCGTTGTGCACTTTTGTGTACCGTCACATAGTGATGCCTGTGGCATGGGTTCTCCCAAAGGGACTTATATGGAGGAATCCCACCCTCTCCGCAATTAAATTTAATTTCTTTTTATACTTTTGTTATGAAAATTGATCACACAAAATGGATGCAGGAAGCAATCAAAGAAGCAATAAAAGCCTTACATGAAAAAGAAGTTCCAATAGGCGCTGTTGTAGTTCATGATTCAAAAGTAATAGGAAGAGGATATAACCAGGTTGAAATGCTACAAGATCCTACAGCGCATGCTGAAATGATTGCCATTACCTCAGCAACAAACTATTTACAACAAAAATGGCTAAGGGATTGTTCATTATATATTACGGTTGAACCGTGCTCAATGTGCGCGGGAGCAATTGTTTTAGCAAGACTTAAAACTGTAGTATACGGTGTGCAGGATATAAAAACAGGCGCACATTCCAGTGTATTCAATTTATTAAATGAACCGCGATTAAATCACCAGGTAGAAGTAATCCCCGGAATTCTCAAAGATCAATGTAGTGCTTTGATGATCGATTTTTTTGAAGGTTTGAGAGAAACAAATAAACAATAGGTATTTGATCAATCCGAGTTGAATAATTCATTTAATATAAGTGCAGTACTGCCCATGGCAACACTATATGTTCCAAATGGAGAGAAAAATAAAGGCGTCCCCCTGGCACAATCCGACATTACATTTTCTTTTAAATTCTCAACTAATGCTTTCTTAATATAAGTTTCAGCTTCGCAAATATCGCCACCGATGACTATTAATTGAGGATCAAACAAATCAATAAGTGGTATCAATTTATTACTTATTTGATCGGCAATTTCTTTCAAAACATATATCGCACCCTTATCTTCTGTTTTCGCTAAATCGACGATTTCAGAAACTAATGGTGTTTCCAAATCAGAATATTTACAAATTTCGCAATTGTCAGGATATTTACTTTTTGCATTATTCAGGATTTCTTTCCATACCTTTTTAGTCATGAATGTAGCTATCTCACCTGCAGCACCATGAGCGCCACGGTATAATTTATGATCGATTATAAATCCAGCTCCCATACCACTAAAATTCTGGTTTATTGATAAATACAAAATATGTGATAATTCCTGATATTGATAATTATGCCACTTACTCCCTAAGGCGCCGGCATTTGCATCATTATCAATAGTCACCGAAATGTTCAATTTATTTTCCAGCAATTGTTTTAAATTTATCTCTTGAAATCCTAAAGTATAAGAATATCTTACTATACCATTTAGATTATCAATAGAACCTGGTACCGCAATTCCAAGACCACGAATTTTCTTTTTTGGAATTTTATTATCAATGGTAATCTTATCAAACATCGATGTAATATTGTCGATTGCACTATTCGGAATATCATTATTTTGATATTCCATTTTATTTTTAAACAATATATCACCTTTAAAATTAATAACAACAACCCTAATTTCTGTTGATAATAATTCTATGCCAATTATGTACCCAAAATCAGAGCAAAGTGACCATTTTTGAGGCGGTTTCCCCCCTACAATTGTAGTTTCACCGATACCAACATTTTGAACCTTACCTTCTTTTTCTAAAGCTTTAAGTGTATAAAGTACGGTTGACATCTGCAGACCGGTTATATTGCTTATTTCTCTGGCAGTTGTTTCTGAATTGATTCTAACGAGGTTTAAAATATGTTGCTTATTCAGATTGCGAATTAATTTTGTACTTCCACTTAAATACATAAGTCATCAATATTTATAAGATTTTGTTTCATCTAACATAGCTAAATAATTATTATAATTCACATACTCAGGTACGCTATTACCCGAACCAACGCAATATCCACCATTATAACCAGCAGCCTTTATGTTTTCTTGCACTTTTTTACGAACTTCTTCCTCAGAACCTCTGGCTAATAAATCAACATCTACATGACCCAAAAGACATAACTTTGAGCCGTATTTTTTCTTCACTTCAGACATATCCATTGCTTTTGGTTCGATTGGGTGAATGGCATCAACACCACATTCGATGATGTCGTCAAAGACATCCCAAAGCACGCCATCTGTGTGATAAAGAAAAGGCTTCTTTGCTTCCTTTGCTAACTCCCCGATCTTTTTCAACCAAGGGAAAAAATATGTATGTAAAACATCCGGTGACATCATTAATCCATTGGTATATGCAATATCATCACTAAACCATAAAACATCAATCACATCATTCTGTGCGAAATATTCAAACATGCTTAGAACTAATTCACCGATTCTATTATTAAGTGTTTTAACCAAATCAGGATTTTCAAAAAGCGCATAAGAAAACTGTTCAAATCCCATCATTTCCCAGGTCATTGTGAAAATATCACCATATTGCCCGATTACTCCCATTCCTTGCGGGAGTAGATCTTTCACTTTTTCAAATTTGGAATAATCAAAATCGAGTTTATCAGGAAATTGATATTTCTCAAATTCTTCAAATGAAGTTATCACACCCTTCCCTTCAGTCGCCCATTTTCTGGATATGGTGCCATCTTCCTGAAAAGTCGCATGTTTTTCATCTCCGATTTTTCCGGGATTAAAATCAACACCCGGTTGAAGTTTGATATAATCATAACCGGCTTTATACCAAAATTCTACCTCATCCTGTAAGGTGGTGATTTTTCTATTTAAGAACTTCTCTTTTACATCAGGATGAATTCCCAATTCAATTAACGGAACATAGGGAGACTTACCTCGTTTTAGTGTGTTTTTTAGATATTCAATATTTGGTCTCAATATAATTTCTCGATTTTAATTGTTTATGTTTTCTTGCCGATTTCTCTTGTAACAATTTTCCATTGAACATAACGAACATTGATAATC
>DAOWAQ010000398.1 GCA_030634505.1 Calditrichia bacterium | reverse complement strand
GGTTGCTTTGCGTCTTCATATAAGACAGCGAAAACATTAGAGCCTAAACAGGTAGCACTTGGTGCAGGTTATATGCGGCTTGAGAACCTGGAGAATTCTGATGCAGAAGGTATAGACTTACTTGATTTGAATTTTCGATACGGGATTGCAAGGGGATTCGATATGGGATTAGCGCATACGTTAAATTTATATTCCGAATCAGGGTGCAAAAGTCTTTCCACATTTTGGTGGGATTTTAAGACACAATTAAGTAATAGAGAAAATAAGACCGGTAATGTATCATTTTCATTAGGATTGATTAAAGGTTATACGTACGATCCTGAAATTCATATAACTTCTATTCCATTCTTACTAAGTGTTCCGGCAAGTGACAACATAATGCCAACTTTGCAATATAGAATCGCATTTATCAGCAATGATTTTTTCCCAAGTGATTTTTCTAACCCGAGACATGAAGTAACGTTAGGAATGGAATATAGTTTTTATAAAGCATCTTCAGATAAATGGAACCCAAAAATAGGTTTTGCCATAGGATGGTTTAACTCATTAACAGGTGGTGAAGGAGATCCGGGTTTGATTTTGAATCTTGGATTTACAGTAGAGTCACCAATTAGTTATTAACATAGCATTAGGTAGAGAAGTAGCAGTGCTGGTGGATAAGGCATTTACAGCAGGAGTTTATGAGGTTGAATGGAAAACAAGTAGTTTACCAAGCGGCGTTTATTTCTATCAATTAAAACGTGGTGAATTTATTCAAACTAAAAAAATGCTGTTAATGAAATAATATTTCATAATAAAAAATTAGTGAGGTGAGTTATGAAAAAAATAATCGTTCTTTTTTTGTTCGTTTTATCAAATTCAATATTTGCGCAAGATTATAATGACTTCGCAAGGGAAATATTTTTTGGTCGTTTACCAAGTGCAAAAACTGAGGCAATGGGTAGAATACTTACTTTAAATTTCGATCCCTATTTTGTTTCTCAATCCAATCCTGCCAACCTTGTAAATACAAAAGGAGTAGCCGTCTTTTATTCTAATAGTTCACCTTTTTATGGTTATAGTGATGCTACATATAATTATACAGGGGTTTCTTATAACAATCCTACAATTGGTGCATTGGCATTCAATTTACTTTTGTTTAATTCTGGCCCTACTATTTTCATACCTCAGTGGGGTGAACCTTTTACTAATCCATTTAAAGAAAAACGCTACTTATATACATTAACTTATTCATATAAAATTCAAAGCTGGTTTAGTTTCGGCATAAATGCAAATCTTTTCGTCGCTGATTTTGGGACAGATCAAACTTTTAGTGATATCTTTTTCGAAATTGGACTTTCCAGAAGTTTTGGATTAGTTCAGAATTCTGAACTAAAGGATGAATTAACAATTGCTGCACAATTAAAAAATATTTTTAATCAATCATTCAGTGCAGTTGATCAGGCCCAATCTGATGCTTTCCCGTCTATTTTTAGAATTGGCGTTTCTAATTTATTCGAATACACTGATTCTGATGTATTTGAAAAAGCTTACCTTTTCGGATTTACTATTGGATTAGAATATCAGGATTTGCTCAACTCCGATAAGCGCACAGCATATAAAGCAGGTGTGGAATTATCCTTTCTTGATATCATTTTCTTACGAAGCGGTTACTATAACGAAACAACATATAGTTCAGAGGGAGAGCTTGAGGATTTTACTTATGGTTTCGGTCTTAAACTGGATTTTGAAAAATATATTACAAATAATTTCCCACTCGTTTTAGTTTTTGATTTTGTCAGTTTAGAGCAGCCATCATACGTGACGGATTTTAGCAGTTTGGATAATTTTACAACATTTACTTTAATTGCCAATTACGGAATCGATTAAAATTGAATGAGGGAATAAATAAAATTGATGATAAAAAGAATAATTAATCTTATTGAAAGCAAGAAAAAAATAAAATGATACTTTATGATAAAATTTTTACAAAATCCTGACATTTTCATGACAACTCGAACCTATATATCAATTATTATGTAAATGAAGTAAAGCTTAAAGTGAAATATTAATAAATTCAACAATTTATAAGGATTTAGAGGTAGCAAAATGAAAAACTTAAGAATATCAATAATATTATGTTTATTGATGATTATTTTAAGCTGCCCGGCATTCTCTCAATCCAAGCCAAATAGTTTTTACTTAGAATTTTTTGGCAGCGGAGGTCTATATTCGGTTAATTATGATCGAATGTTTTCCGAAAATATAGGTGCAAGAATCGGCTTTATGTATTTCGCAGCAGACTGGTTTGCATTTTTCAGTGATGTGGAAATGTTTCTGATTCCGACAACACTTAATTTCTTCGTGGGTACTGGAAAACACAAGTTGGAATTAGGTGCAGGACCGGTAATCGTTTTCGGAAGTGTGGGATTATTTGGCAGTGATCCTGTTTCAGGAAGCGGCGTTGGATGGACAGGAACAATCGGATATCGTTATCAAAAAAACAATGGCGGGTTTATGTGGAGGATTGGCTTTACTCCACTCTTATTAGGAGGTGAATTTCTTCCATCAGGAGGAATTAGTTTAGGATATTCTTTTTAATTAAAATTAAGTAGCGGAGGAAGATATGAAAAATCTAATAATAATTTTTCTGGTAATTTCTTTATTTAACTATTTAGCTTGCACAACATTAAATGTTGCAACTAGGGAGTCAATAGAGGAAGAAATGAAGGGAGGCACACTCCGTAGTGAATTATATATCATCACCAAAGATAATAATAGGTATC
>DAOWAQ010000095.1 GCA_030634505.1 Calditrichia bacterium | reverse complement strand
TAGAAAATGTACTTAATTCAGATAAAATTGGAATTCTTACCGCAATTGAAAACGGTCATGCTATAAACAATCAGATTCAGAACCTTGAAATATTTCGTATGCTTGGCGCCAGGTATATGACACTTACCCATTCAAAAAATTTAGATTGGGCGGTTTCTTCCGGGGAGAAATCCTGTGAGTTCGAAGGATTAACAGATTTTGGCATTAAAGTGGTTCATGCTATGAATGAATTGGGAATGATTGTTGATGTTTCCCATGTCCATGAGTCAACATTTTGGGATGTGGTAAAAAATTCAAAAAGACCTTTTATTGCTTCGCATTCAAATGTTCATCATATTTGTCCAACAGCCAGGAATTTAACCGATGATCAAATCAAAGCGATCGCTGATAGTGGAGGAATGATTGGAATTAATTTTTTTCCGGGATTTCTGGATATTGACTATTTAAATAGCCTTGAGCTACATTGCAGTGATCTGTTTAATGCGTTTGACGAAATTGAGTTAAAATATATAAATGACCCGGTCGAAAAAAACAAAGGCCTGCATAATTTTTATAGTGATTTGCAAAAAAGAATGACAGATACTCAGGTTGGTATTGAAAAAATATTAGACCATATTGAATATATTGTAAATCTTGTAGGTGATGATTTTGTGGGATTTGGTTCAGATTTTGACGGCATTCCATCCCTTCCAAATGAAATTTCTGGTTTTGATTCCTACACTATTATAATTAAACAGCTGCAGAGCAAATTACAAAGCCATAGTTCTGTAGAAAAAATTGTTTATAAAAATTTCCTGCGGGTATTAAAGGATAATGAATAAATGCAATCCATTTATAACAGACTTGTATTGTTATCAGTATTTTTTCTAATCATTTTATCAGTATTCGGATATTTATCCTACCTCGAATTAGAAAAATCACAATATATCTTAGTTGAAAGATCCGCATATTTACAATGTGAAACAATTAAAAATCAAATTTCCGGCAATATCACTAAGTTTTATTCTGACTCAACCGGAATTGATTTACAATTATTTAAACAAATATTGAAAGGACAAATCCAATCATCTGAAACTATTAAAGATATTAACATAGTTGATAAAAATGACACCGTAGTTTTAAGTTCAAATGACAGAAATACTAATACGAAAATTCCTCAATCATTTGAAAATGGAAAATATAATATTTATAAAATTGACTTTTTCAAAAATGAACAAGAAATCAGAATCTTAATGAATTTGAATATTTCAGAATTGGAAGAATATCAATATATATATATTCTAGTTGATCCTGGTAAATTCGAAAATTTTCTTGGAAATTTACCTGATTATTTTATTGGCATTTTAATCGCATTTGGTTTATTATTTATCCTTTCCATTTATCTTGTCAGCCGCGCCTATGAAGTACCATTTCGATCATTAAATAATGCACTGAGCAAATTGAATGCTGAAGATTACAGTTACCGTGTCAACTACAATAGACAGGATGAATTTACCACAACTTTTGACAACTTGAACAAAGCAATCGAAAAAGTAGGTTTTTTAAAAGAAGGGTATAAAAAAGCTGAAAAACGAATAAGTTCATTACTTCAGGCAGTTAACGAAAGTATCATTATTCTGGATATAACAAAAGAAGTTACTTCTAACAATGATGCCGCCCTGATTCTTTTTCAATCCGAAGGAAAAGAATTTTCAGAATTTTTTAAAAAAATCCTAAGTACAAATATTGAACTAAATAATACTGTATCTCAAGCCTTAAAAAATCACACTCATATTGTTGAAAAAAAATTATCTGTTTTTCTTCCAAATGATGATGAGATCTATGTGAAAATGAATGTCGAATCACTTGGTGAGGAAGAAACGATTCAAGGCGTTATTTTGACATTTAAAGATTTACAGTCCATTACAGAATTAGAAAATAATTTATATCGTTCTATGAAATTTGGCGTCATAACGAATTTAGCATCTTCAATTAGCCATGAAATTAAAAACCCCTTAAGCGCTATGGCAATGCATTCCGAAATTTTAAAAAATAAATTGGAATCTTTGGAATTTAAAGATAAGAATAAAGCACAAATCAGCATTGATACCTTACAAAATGAAGTCAAAAGACTTAATAGTATAATTCAGCAATTTCTTTCTTTAGCTACACCATCAAAGCTGGATTTAGAGCTCATTAATATTAACAATGTGGTAAATGATGTTATCACCTTAGTCCAACAACAGGCACAGGAACAAAATATAAAATTAAACACTAACTTACAGATGAAATTGGATACGATTTACGGTGAAGAGAGTCAATTAAAACAGGTTTTGTTAAATTTGATTTTAAATGCATTTGCTGTGATGCATGACGGTGGAGAACTTGTAATTCGGACAATAAGTAAAAACCATAAATTCTTCATAGAAATTATTGATAACGGACAAGGTATTCCAAAGGAAATTCAATCAAAAATATTTGATTTGTATTTCACTACTAAAAAAGATGGTAGTGGTATCGGATTATCTATTTGTAAAAACATTATGGAAGCTCATGAGGGAAAATTATACTTTAAATCAAAGGTTGGCAAAGGCACTACTTTTATAATGGAATTTCCCGCCAAAGAAAAAACCACACTTTATACTTCCAGATTAGCAAATCAAAAAGTAAGTAATTGAAACTTTTTTCATTTTGACCAGTACACAAAGTATAGTTGCCTCCAACTATAAATGAAAGGGTGAAGGTAAGCCTCTAAATCCCTCCCAATATTTATGTAACCTTTGCCCTTTTGCTTTTATATAAATCAAACAGTAACCAAGTCACGACGTCAAAAATTAGCAATTTCCAATTTTGTCATTCTGAGTGCAGCGAAGAATCTCATTTTGTTTTTCAAAAAAATATTCTTCGTCGTTACACTCCTCAGAATGACATGTCAGTGTATATTATATAAATACCTAAACTGCTAATATCACAGAAATTTTGTAGATAACAAATAAATTTAATAGATTATATTGTATTTAATTGTAAGAAAGGGTAATTGTTGGGAATTTTTTCTTTTGTAGTTTATCCTGAAAATCCACATTCAAGGGTAATTAACAAAGCGGTTGAAATACTAAAAAATGATGGCGTGGTGATCTATCCAACGGACACGAATTATGGATTAGGCGCATCTATTTGTAGTAAAAAAGGAATTGAAAAAATATACCAGATAAAAAAAATATCTACCAACAAATTACTCAGTTTTATTTGTTCGGATTTAAAGAATTTAGCACAATATGCTCATATAAGTAATCATGCTTATAAAATAATGAAGCGCTGTGTTCCCGGACCCTACACATTTATTTTACCTGCAACAAAAATTGTCCCAAAGCTTTTGCATCAAAAAAGAAGAACTGTAGGCATTCGCATACCTGATAGCCCATTATGCCGTGAAATTGTAAATTTACTGGGAGAACCTGTTGTCAGTACAAGTGTTCCCGATGGAGCAGATGGATTTTTTACAGACCCTCAGGAAATAATAAATAATATGGAAAATGATGTGGATATGGTGCTTGATGCTGGAGTAATAAATTCTGATCCTTCGACAATTGTAGATCTTTCGCAGGATACACCGCAGATTATTCGTAAAGGAGCAGGCGATACTTCATTGATTTATTAAGATTTTGATATGATACGAATTGGTACATGCAGCTGGAAATATGATTCCTGGAAAGGTTTAGTTTATAGCGAAAATACAGGTAAGGATTATTTACCCGAATATTCATCGCATTTTAATACTGTTGAAATCGATCAGTGGTTCTGGTCTTTATTTGCTGATGATAAAGTTGTTCTACCTCAATCACATATAGTTAAGTCTTATTTTGATTCCGTGCCTGAAGATTTCAAATTCACCATTAAAATCCCTAACAGTATTACACTGACCCACTATTATCAGAAAGACAAATACAAACCTCTTCAACCGAATCCATATTTTTTATCTATTCAATTATTTGACAAATTCCTAGAGAGTTTGGAACCGATGCATTCGAAAATCGGTATGCTCATGTTTCAATTTGAATATTTAAATAAACAGAAAATGAAATCACAGGGAGAGTTTCAGCAAAAATTTAGTGAATTTATAAATCAATTTGATAATAAAATTCCGATGGCAGTAGAAATTCGTAATCCCAATTATTTAAATAGTAATTATTTTGAATTCTTAAATCACAACAATCTTAGTCCTGTTTTACTTCAGGGCTACTACATGCTATCAATTTTTAAGACTTATATAAAACATAGTAATCAAATAAATTATTCAGTCGTTATTAGACTTCACGGACCGGATAGAAGTGAAATTGAAAAAAAAAGCCAGGGAGACTGGAGCAAAATTTTAGAACCGAAAGATGAGGAAATCTCACTAATTGTTAAAATCATTAAAGATATATATAGTAAAAATTTAGATGTTTATGTCAATGTGAATAATCATTACGAAGGATCTGCACCCAAAACGATCCAGAAAATCAAAGACCAATTAATTGCAGATAGTTTTTAATACGGCAAATTAAAATTCGCCTTATATTTCTCTACTAAAAATCAGCCCCTATAGACCAATAATATTTTGGTTTACTGGTTGTAGCAATATCATATCTCCAGGCAACATCCCAACGTAACAACAAACCAAAAATATATATTCTTGCACCAACGCCATACCCTGAAATCAAATCTCGCATTCGTGTTTGACCCGTATCACCTTTGTAAACACCTTTCCAGAGATTCGTATCATCCCATGCACTTCCAACATCAGCAAAAAACGCACCCTGGATATTACCTAGTGCAATAGGAGGAAAACCGAGTTGCATATATGGAATTAATGGAAATCTGAATTCCAGGTTCACCAATCCGAAATTATTACCATCTTGTTCATAGTAACGTGCACCACGCAAAGGTGTTACAAATTCAGAGAAAAACACATCTTCTATATTTTCGATGCGTAATCCTCCATTAAACGATCTATTAAACCAGTTGTTTACACCACCCAAATAAAAAGTTTGTGGATTATTACCCTGGCTCATTCCGGTAAATAATCTAACGGCAAAACTATATCCCCTTGCTATAGGTAAATATTTTCTATAGTCTAGTTTAAAAGTCTGGAAATCCAAACTATTATCCGTGTATTTAGGGCTAAAGGTTGCTGAAATTGCTGACCTTGATCCATCCATTGGTCCGGTCATACCCCAACGTACCTGGTCTCTTACATATGAAATTTTAGGCAGAATTGTAGTGATCCTGGTATCAGAATTGTTAAGTTCCAAATATTCTAAATTAATATTATACCAGTTTAATGATAAATCTATTCGTGAAAATTTGTTAAAGGGTCTCGACATAGATAATGCTACCCCATAATTCCTGAATCTAAACAACCCTTCAGTACTCGTTCTGAAAAAATTAGTCACATGATACGCAGAAATACCATAATCAATTCGATTAGGTAAATACCAATATTGAAGACTAAGGCTTGAATTACGCAAATCAAAAACCAGGTCAGTACCGATAAATATCTTATGATCTCCTAACATATCACTAAGCGCTATCTGCGTATAACCTTGTAATCCAAAATAAGTATCATATCCGGCAGCGCCATTAATTATATCCGGGCTAAATTTTATTTTATAATTCTTAACTTTATATTCGCCGTCATCATCTTTATAATCTGACTCATCAAGTTCTACAACTTCTTTTTCGTCTGGGGTTCTTCTTTCAATGTCAGCAAACACAAACTTACTATAGTCTCTTACCATTGGTGCTTTACCTCCAGCATCAGTAGTATCATCCATAATTTCAGCGAAGGTCTTTACTTCATTAATTTGTAATTTTTCTTTCTCTCTATTTTTAAAGAATTCAGTTAGTTCTAATTTAACAGGTTCTAATTCTGTTGGATTTTTCATTAAGAATATGTCCCAACCACCCTGATAAAACGAAGTAAAAACTAATTTTTGGGCTTTTTTATCAAATCCGAGTTGAAAAACACCGGTAATAATATTGGTCACCGGATTTGATTGATGTGTTTTTAAATCATGAAAATATATATTGGAAATTCCAGTCTCATTCGAAATGTAAGCTAAAGAATCACTCGAAGGAAAGAATATAGCAAAATCTTCTTTACTTTCTTTATCAGTAATTCTTGTGACTGAATGATTGTCCAATTCAATAATATAAATATCATCGTTTACAAATTCATGATTGTGCATATCAAATTCAGTTACTGATATATTATCATTAATATAACCACCACGATCAGAGGTAAAAACGATTCTTTTACCGTCAGGAGACCATGAAGGATTTTTATCAGAAAAAACATCATTAGTAATATTTTCAACTTTTTTAGAGTCCAAATCATATAAATAAATATCACTTGCGCCATCTATATTTCCAACAAATGCAATACGATTATCTGTTGTAGACCACGTCGGAGAAAAAATTCCATCAAAATCCAGACTTTCTAATTTATATTGTTCCATATCCTGAGATTGTACATCAAGAATATATAATGCATCTGAATCGCCTGCCTTAGCTGCAAAAACGATTTTTTTTCCGTCCGGAGACCAGCTCATTCCCGGTGTCAGGAAATGCAATTCTTCAAAATCTTCGGATATTTCACCTGAAATTAATTTTTCCTCAACTTCACCTTCATGAACATCTAATAAAAAAATTGACAAATAACCACCATCACGATCTGATAAAAACACCACTTTATCACCCATTGGTGAAATGGCAGGGCTGGCATTACGATAATTTTTTTCTTCACGATGATCGGTTAAAGCTTTAGCAATTTCACCAGGTTCTTTACGATCTGCAATATCCGGCCAGTATTCCCTTTTCATTTGTTTTTGCCATTCTTCTGTTAGATCTTTAAAGTCGATACCGAGCGCAGAACGAAATGCAGATTCAAAACGAAAGCTACCTTTAACTTTATTTAGAATTTCTCCAATTTTTTCATCACCATATTTTTGAGCAATATAGCGTAATACACTTGCTCCACCCTGGTATGGCATATAATCTAAAAAATCGATAGGTGGAAGGTATCCAGTTATTGTAGCATCTCTTACAACCATGTCCAGTTCAGGCGTCCAACGTTGTGATTCATACTCTGCCATCCCTTCTGAAAACCAGAGTGGCGTTTGGACCACCTGCCCTGAAACTAAAGACTGTACTGATCCTCCATAAAGCATATCATTCATTACCGCATGTACTAATTCGTGATGAATAACATGTCGAAATTGGTCATAATTTCCTTCGTATGGTATTACAATTCGATTTTTGAATAATTCAGTTACGCCCCCAATGCCTTCAGATAAATAAGAATAAACAACATTGGTCTGTTGAAAATCATTATGAGATTT
>DAOWAQ010000354.1 GCA_030634505.1 Calditrichia bacterium | reverse complement strand
TGGACGAAAAATTGCTCCAACGGTCAAGACATTAATACTTGATTCTACAAAAATTACAAAGCCGGTGAGCCAGGCGAATATTTGTACTGTTTTTCTGGGATTACTTTTATTGTTTTGTGATTTTTTTTCAAGATAATTGTTTACATATTTAATGAACCCTTCCACACCACCCGATCTTTGCACAAATGCAATCAATGCTCCTACAAGTGAACCAAACATAATAGTTCTTGTATTTCCAGCATCTTTAAATACATCAACCAGAGCCTGAATAGTATTTAGTGTTCCATAAAAGAAATTTCCACCTGATAATATTACCCATCCCATCCAAATTCCAAATAATAAGGAAATAAAAACTTGCCTGGTTTTAATAGCTAAAATGATTGCCACTAATGGAGGAAACAGTGACCAAAAACCGTAGTTATCCATAATAAATCCTTGAATTATAAGTGTGGTTTTAAAATTTATAAAATATTAGGAGAAGATAATGTTTAATGCAAATAAAAAGCCCCGATTTATCGGGGCTTTAATAAGTTAAGATTTTTTTTCTGCTTTTGGTGGTACAGGATGTTTGATTTTATCCCAGGCTTTTTTGTAATCAAATGTACCTTTGTGCTCCTGATTATCTTTTTTGTGGCAATTTAAGCAAGTTTTTTCATCCGTTTCTAATAAACCGTTAGCAACTGCTTTTGCATGGTCTTGCATGATTTTTTTCTTTTTATAGGCGCTTCCTGCACCATGACATGTTTCACATTGAATACCTTCTTCAATCTTGAAATTTTTCTGCCACAAATCTTTTTTGTCAAATTCCGGTGCATGACAGGATAAACATTTTTCACTTTTTGTAGGATCTTCAACACCCAATGCCTTAGCTTTGGCTAAACCTTCTTTAGAAGTAAGTTGTGTATAGGCTTTTGAATGATTTGATTTTTTCCAGATATCTTTTTGTTTTCCTTGTTTTTCTGATTTGTGGCAAGTTACACATTTCTTTACTCCAACATATTTAGATTTTTTATCTTGTGCAATTCCATTAAACGCAACAACGAAAACCAAAAAGAGAGTTAATAAAAATAATTTCTTTGACATGTGTCCTCCAGATTAGTTTAATAATTAAATGGGTTTTCAACTCTTAATCTAAGTATTTATATTTTTTTATGCAATAAAATTTCAAATATAGTTAAACTCAAAATTTTGATAAATATTTATAATTATTCACAAAATCTAATTTTTATTTTATTGCTTTATATTACTATTAAAGATAAATTTTCTTAAAAATAAGAATCAAAAATTAATAATAAATGCAATTAAATAAATCTTATTCTTTCCTCCAGGGTTTAAATAAAAAAATTCTTCTATATTTTATACTATTTGCATTTGTGCCGCTGCTTATCTTCAGTATTTTAGGTTATTATCTTAATAAAAGTATGTTATCGGATATCGCTTTTGATAATTTACATAGGTTTAACATTCAATTTGCAAAAAGGATTCAAAATAACTTCGATAAAAAACAGAATACTGAAGAATCAATAATTGTAAAAGAATTAAGAACTATGATCATTGATGATTCCGCTTCCATTAAACATCAAATTGTTTTTGTAGATAAAAGACAAATTCTATCAGGAGATTATTATAAATCTGTAGAATCTATTCAGGGTATTTTAAATCAATATGAAATAAATAATCGAATTTTTCCTAAAGGTATAATTCAGGGAAATAATGAAAAAACATATTTTTCAACTTATACAAGAATTAAAGAGCTTAATTACATAGTAGTTTCTTTTTTGAATTCCAGAGTAATGTATACTGAATTAGATGCATTCAGAAATAAAATAATTTTTGCAAATATTATATTGGCAATTATTCTTATCGTACTTGCTTTGATTTACTCCAAACGGATTACAGGACCCATTCACAAATTGGTAGAAGCAGTTCAACATATTCGTAAAGGAGACCTGGAATATAAGATAGAAATTAACACTAAAGATGAGATTAATTTGCTTGCTGAAGAATTTGAATTAATGAGACTTCAATTACAGGAATCTTACCAGGGCCTTGAAGAGAAAATAAAAAAACGAACCCTAGAGCTTCATGAAGCACAGGCTCAAATTTCACAACAGGAGAAAATGGCGTCTCTTGGCTTGATGGCAGCAGGCATTGCACATGAAATTGGAAATCCCTTGACCAGCATATCTTCAATGGCACAAGTAATTAAACGCAGAATCAACGATGAAAAAATAATTGAATTTGTAAATAATATATTATCAAATATCGATAGAATTTCGGTTATTGTACGTGAACTTGTGGATTTTAGTCGCCCTTCAAGTTATGATGCATCTATGATAAGTGTTAATGAACTAGTCAATTCAGCAGTCGGAATAGTTAAATATGATAAAAGATCTAAACACATCCATTTTAATTTGGAATTAGACAGAGATCTACCAAAAACATTTTTAGTTGGAGATCATCTTCTTCAGGTATTAATAAATATTTTAATCAACGCTGTAGATGCAACAGAAAATCTTAACAATGAAATCAATGTTTCTTCAAAATTAATTTCAAAAAACATAAAAGTATCCGTTGAAGACAAAGGCTCGGGAATAGAAAAAGATAAAATAAATAAAATATTTGAACCATTTTATACGACAAAAGAAGTCGGTAAAGGCACCGGTTTAGGATTGACTGTAAGTTATGGAATAATAGAAAAATTTGGTGGAGAAATTCAGGTTAAAAGTGAAGTCGGAAGGGGTAGTATATTTGATATTATACTTCCAATTGTTAAAGAAGAGTTGTAAATTTATCTCTATTTTTTTAATTAAACCCGGAGGTTAAATGAAGGGCAGAATACTCATTGCTGATGATGAAAGAACAATTCGAGAAACGGTATCCATGATATTAAATGAAGAAGGTTATGATACGGATGCAGTTTCAAATGGCAAAGAAGCTCTGGAACTCCTGGAAATAAAAAACTATGATATTCTTATCACAGATATAAAAATGCCTGAAATGGATGGCATGGAATTGATTAATCAGTCTTTTAAGATTTGTCCGCAAACATCCGTCATAATAATTACTGCTCATGGTTCAATTGAATCAGCAATCGATGCACTCCGGAAGGGGGCATTTGATTACATCCTGAAACCATTTGATTTTGATGATTTATTACTTCGGGTCGGAAGGTTGATGGATCATAAAGAACTTGCATCAGAAAATCTGGCACTCCGACAGGAGGT
>DAOWAQ010000153.1 GCA_030634505.1 Calditrichia bacterium | reverse complement strand
TCATAACTTCAGCATTCATAACAGGTGATCCATCATCCGAGATTGCTACCGCTCCGGCATGTACCAATTCTGCAATCGGTGCAAGCTCTTCACCTTTTCTATTTTTAGTAATTGCTGCTATCGGATATACATCAACCAACAAATCGGCTGCTTGTTTTTTAATATAATTAACAATTTCCTGAGTATGGATTGGCGGGTCTGTATTTGGCATGCATGCAACACCTGTAAATCCGCCATTTGCCGCGGCAAAACTTCCGGAAATAATTGTTTCTTCATCTTCTCTTCCAGGTTCTCTTAGATGTACATGCATGTCAAAGAAACCAGGCATTACTATTGCGTCCTTACAATCTATAATTTCATCATTAAAATTTTCAGGTACTTGATCATGTAATTGGGAAATTTTTCCACCAGTGAATTCAATATGACATTTCTTATCTAATTTTTCAGATCTGTCTATTGCCTGTACATTCTTTAATAATACTTTATTTGACAAATTATTAAAATGATCAAGATTTTCAATTTTGTTCTGTAACATTTTGCCCTCCGGATAATAAATATAATACTGACATCCTTATCGCAACGCCATTTGTAACCTGATCAAGTATTACAGAATGTTCGCTGTCGGCAACATCTGATGATATTTCAACACCTCTGTTTATAGGGCCAGGGTGCATAATAGTAATTGGTTTATTTGCTTTTTCCAATCTCTCCCGAGTTATTCCAAAAAAATTATGATATTCTCTTAGTGAAGGGAAGAAACTTGTACCCTGTCTTTCTAATTGAATTCTTAAAGCCATTAAAACATCGACATTTTCAATTACTTCATCAATATTGTAGGATATATCAACCCCGAGCTTATCTATTTCGCGAGGAATCAATGTTGAGGGTCCGCATAAAATAATTTTTGCACCCATTGCTTTTAAACCATGAATATTAGATAGTGCTACACGGCTATGAGAAATATCTCCCACAATCCCCACAGTAAGTCCTTCAAATTTTGGATGGTGTTCTGAAATTGTTAATAAATCAAGCAATGCTTGGGTAGGATGTTCATGCGCTCCATCGCCTGCATTTATAATATTTGAATCCAAATATTTTGTTAATAAATGTGGAGCACCCGGAGAACTATGTCTTATTACTATTGTATCGATTTTCATAGCTTCTATATTTCTGGCGGTATCAACAAGTGTTTCTCCTTTTTTTACACTACTTGTGGATGAAGAAAAATTAACAGCATCTGCAGATAATCTTTTTTCAGCTAATTCAAAAGATATTCGTGTCCGTGTTGAAGACTCATAAAACAAATTCACAACCGTTTGACCTTGTAATGTTGGAACTTTTTTGATTGGTCTATCAAGTACCTCTCTAAATGAACGGGCTGTATTTAAGATTAATTCAATATCATTCCTTTCAATACCTTCTAATCCCAATAAATGTCGCGATTTTAACGCCATTAGTTATCGCCTCCTGTTTGCTCTACCAAGTTCACGCAATCTTCTCCATCAACTTCATTAATTTTAACCCTTACTTCTTCCCCAATAGAAGTAGGGACATTTTTACCAACAAAATCCGCCTTAATAGGCAACTCTCTATGACCACGATCAATCAACACAGCAAGCATAATTTTTGCTGGTCTGCCATAATCCATAAGTGCATCCAGTGCAGCGCGGATAGTTCTACCCGTAAAAAGTACATCATCTACAAGTACTATAATTTTTTCGTCAATTTGAAACGGAATATTTGTTACTTGTACATCCGGTTGTTTTAATCTTGTTCGAAAATCATCTCTATACAATGTTACGTCCAGATAACCTGTGGGAACATCTGTTCCTTCTATCTCCTTTATTTTTTGCAAAATTCGATCAGCTATAAATGCACCCCGTGTTCTGAGACCTATTATTACCAAATCATCGATTCCTCTGTTTTTTTCAATTATTTCATGAGCTAATCTTGTAATTATTCTTTTATAATCATCACTCGTAATCAGTTTTGCTTTGAACTTGAAATCCATGAGATATCCTTTACGTGATTTATTGATATAGAATAAATAACCAAAAAAAAAGCCAACGGATAAACACCCGTTGGCTTTTAGTGTATATTGAAATATATAATTAATTTCATTTTTTCCTTTTCTACTTCTCTGAGTAGGATTTAAAGGTCAATTTTCTTCACAATTTAAATAAAAAACCTATTAAGGACAACTGTATTTTTTGTCCACATAATTTTATTAAATAATTTTAATTATTTCAAATACCACCGAAAAACAAAGTAGATTATATTTTTATTCAAAAGGAATGTAAATGAAATCATTTGAGAATTTAACTTCGGTACAGGATGCAGCATCATATATTAAATATGTGAAGAACTTGTAATGAAATTTATAATCAATGGTATGGTTAAAGCGATAGTCGAATGATCACATACTAAATAATTAAAGAGATTGTAAATGGCCTTCCGCCTTACTTAAATACTCACTTTTCGGATATACATCCAATAATCTTTGGAATTCTTCTCTCGCTTTTTGATTTTCACCTATTCTTATATAACATAATCCCAATTTAAATTGTGCATCATCCAATTTATTACTTTTAGGAAAAGTGAATACTTTTTCAAAATCCATGATTGCTTTATCATATTGCCTTAAAGCATAGTGACATTCGCCTATCCAATATTGAGCATTGTCGGATAAATTATGATTTACGCTGGTTGCCAAAAGACTTTCAAATACTTGAACTGCGGTAGTGTACTCTCTAGCGTTAAACAAATCATACGCTTCCTGGTATTTTCGTTCATATTCTTCGAGAGATACATCACCTACTGATAAATTATATCCACTGGCTGCGCCGGATGAAAATGATCTGCTTTCTGTGCTTGATAGTCTATCTTTTTGTAACTGTACTTGTGCTTTTAAATCTGAGATCAATAAATTTTTCTGATTTAATTCGGATTTCAATTTCGAATTTTCTTTTTCTAATTTTTTTATTTTTTTCGTATCTACCGGTTGGTTTGCTGCTGCAGCTAAATCTTCTGAACTAAGCAAACCTAATTTTTCTTCTTTTTTTTGTGTCGGTTTTTTTGCCCTACTTTTAGTTTCTGATTTATCAGTTGAAATCCCTAAAAGTGATTCTATTTCATCAAGTTCTTGTTGTTGTCTTTTTTCTTCCTCAGTTAAACCAGCATATTCATCTTCATCTTCGCTGGTACCTGCACATGATAGAATAATAAAATTAGAAAATAAAATTAGTAACAGGAAATTAATATACTTTTTCATTGCGAATACTCCTTATAACAGGCTATTTTAATTAAATTTATGTATGTCATAACCACAAATCAAGAAATTTATAACCATGATTGTATTACTTAAATAATTTACATCACAAATTTGTTTTTTGAAATATTTAAGACAACTCCAATCATTAGCAAGTTGATCATTAAAAAGGAACCACCATAACTTAAAAACGGTAAAGGTAAACCAGTCACTGGCGCCAAGCCTATTGTCATTCCAATATTTATTATAATATGAAAAAATATTACAGTAATAACCCCTATTACCGTCAGGCTTCCAAATTGGCTCCTTACCGAAGATGCAATAAATACAAGCCTTAATAGTAGAGATAAAAATAATGATAATATTACCACAACCCCAAAGTAGCCAAATTCTTCACCTATAACTGAAAAAATGAAATCAGTGTGTTGCGCAGGTAAAAACCTTAAATGAGTTTGAGATCCTTTTAAATACCCTTTTCCCCAAATACCGCCGGAACCAATAGCAACCTGAGACTGGATTATTTGATAACCGGCGCCTTTTGGATCTTGCTCAGGATTAATAAAAGTTAAGATTCGCTTTTGCTGGTACGGATGTAATTGATCCCATATTTTGGGAGTCGCTATTCCGACCCCTATGTTTATTAAGAAAATTCCGACTGCTATATATATTTTTCTTTTTGAGAGATAGAGGGTTATTGTAATTAAAAACATTAACACCATAAATGCCCATAAATTAAAAGATAAAATCAAGGTTAATAGTGGGCTTATGATTACAAATAAATAGAACCAGTTCAATCCTGCCCAAAATAATATTGGAATAATGAGAGCCAAAAACACTAAAGCTGTACCCAAATCCGGTTGTCTGGCAATTAGTATAAAAGGAATTAAGATTAAAACAATTGTTGACACCAAATATTTTAATTTATTCACATTTGCATATTTATCAGAAAGGAAGCGACTAACTGTTAAAATTGTAGCAAGTTTTGCTAATTCCGAAGGTTGAATCCTGATTGATCCCAACACTAACCAACGTTCTGCTCCCTGACCCGTTTTTCCAATAAACAAAACCAATATTAGGAGAGCTATGGTCAAACCATACAGAGTATAGGTAATGCGGTTTAACATTTTAAATGAAAGAAAATTAATCATTATCATTAAGGCAATCCCAAATACCGCCCACATCAATTGCCTGGAAAAATAATCATTAACATTATCGTCTCCTGTATGTGTTGCACTGTAAATGGCTAATAAACCGCAACAAACAAGTACGATAACTATTAAAATTGTTATATAATCTATTTTTTGATTCATTTAACTATTCTTCTAATATAATTTCCAGGGGTTGAATATCAGGTATTTCAAATGGCATCAATAATGAATCTAACAAAAAATCCGTTGTATCTTTTTCGGGAATTACACGCGGTAAAAGTTTATGATAAAAATATTTTTCCAAAACCAAGTTTGCTAATGGTGCAGCAACACTTCCTCCTCCACCCCCGTTTTCAATTATAATGGCAAAAGCAATTTCAGGATTTTCGTATGGAGCAAAACCAATAAACCAGGCATGGTCATCACCATGCGGATTTTGAGCTGTTCCTGTTTTTCCCGCAACTTCAATACCGTAAACTCCACCCCGCCATCCTGTACCTCCGTCAACAACTTCTCTCATAGCTTTACGTATAATATCATAACTTTTTTTTGATATACCTTGAGTATATTTTGATTGTACCGGAAATGAGATCCTGTCACCGGTTTGTTTATTAACCAGATAATCAGTTAAATGCGGTGTATGTAAAACACCTCTTGTTGCCAATATCATAGCTAGTTGTGCCATTTGCAACGGTGTCGTAAGTAATTCACCCTGCCCAATCGCCAGATTAGCAAGAACACCTCTCGTCCATCCATTTGGACCAAATTGTCGATTAAAATATTCTATCGAGGGGACCAGACCACTATTTTCATTGGGTAAATCAATTCCTGTAGGTTTACCAAAGTATAATAGTTTTGAATATTTTTCCCATACATCCAGACCTATTTTTAAACCTAATTGAATAAAATAAACATTACATGAGTTTTTAATTGCACCCAGCAAATCCAGTTTTCCGTGTCCGCCCGTATTCCAACATCGAATGGTTTTCCTTCCTAATTTGAAATACC
>DAOWAQ010000002.1 GCA_030634505.1 Calditrichia bacterium | reverse complement strand
TTTTCTAAATCCGCATTCGATAGAATTTTTTCCGGTACCCAATGACTTATAGCTGAAATATATGCCCTGGTTTTCATTGTTTACTTTCCTCCGATTTAAGAAATGAATCCGCGATATGCTCGTTCACCTTTTTTAGTCGCATTTGTTCTGCGACAAAGATTGCATTTTTTATTGCTTTTCCACTTGAACTGCCATGGCAAATAATAGAAATACCGTTAACGCCAAGTAAAGGAACTCCGCCATATTCTTCATAATCGTAATTCCGGCGCAATTCTGAAAATGCTGGTTTTACCAATAATGCACCAAGATTTATAAAAAGATTACTACCTAAATTTTTCTTTATGCTTTTTGTCAAAACACCCATGATACTTTCAGCAAATTTTAAAACAATATTCCCGACAAAACCATCACACACTACAATATCAACTTTTCCCCTTAATATATCTCGACCCTCGATATTCCCCACAAATCCCTGACATTGATTTTTCATCAATTGATAGGAAGCAATGGATAATTCATTACCTTTTTTTTCTTCTTCACCAATATTAAGTAATCCAATTTTCAAATCGTGTTTATCGAAAATATGGTCAACAAAGATTCGTCCCATCGTACCAAATTGAAAAAGGTTAAGCGGCTTACAATCCACATTTGCACCAACATCAATTACAAATACCATTCCTTTTTCACTTGGAATAAATGATCCTATTGCAGGGCGATTTACTCCTTTTATTCTTCCAAGATTTAATAAACTTGCAGCCATTTGTGCACCGGTATTTCCTGCGCTTACAAATGCATCAGCTTCATCTGCTTTATGCATTTTTATACCAACCAACATTGAAGAATCTTGTTTCTTTTTCAATGCATCGGTAGGGGATTCATTCATTTCAATGAACTGAGTTGCATTTTTTATAGAAATATTATTTATATCAGGATCACTGTGTTTTATACATTCTGCTTTTAAAACATCCTGATTACCAACCAGTATTATACTATTTCTTTTATTAGTATCTTTTTGATATAAATAAGCCCCTTCGACAGTCGCCTGAGGGGCATTATCTCCACCCATTGCATCTAGGGCAATTCGCATCTTATAATTCTGTTAATTTTTATTAGTGAAAATTAACCCACATCAGGTGTTAATACAGCTACACCTTTGTAGTGACCACAATTAGGACAGACGTGATGTGGCAATTTTTTCTCTCCACAATTAGAACATTCAGACAACTGACTTGGTTTTAACTTAGCTGCCCATGTTGCTCTTCTTTTATCCCTTTTTGAACGTGATATTTTTCTTTTCGGATTTGGCATGAAAACTCCTACTTAATAAGTGACTTCAGTTTTTCCAATCTGGGGTCGATACGTTCACTTTTACAACTACAGATTGTTTGGTTTAAATTTTTGCCGCAATCCGGGCATAAACCTCGACAATCTTCTCTGCAAATTTTTTGTATCGGACGATTTATCAAAAAAACTTCAATTATTAATTTACTTAAATCAATTTCTCTTGTATTATCAGGTAGAACTTCAATGTCATCATCTGTATAGTCACCCTCACCTACCTGATAAATTTGCTCACCGCTTTCATCAATTTCTGCATTAAACTCTTCCAGGCATTTATCGCACCGCTCAATTAAATCCACTATGATATTTAATTTTATCCTGAAAGAATCTTCAAACTTATCAACAAAAGCATTTAGCTTAAGTTTTCCCACTGTTTTGACAGTTTGTGATAACCCTAAATCTTCCGCTGATATTTCCTCTGAAACCTCATGAATGCCTTCAGAAAGTTTTTGAATATTTATCTTCATAAAAGTCGGAGAATTTAATAAATGAGAGACGGGAATTCAATAAATTCGAATTATTTTATTAAGCAAAAAAAATTGCTTCAAGGCGGCTACTAATTTCTTTGAATTTTCTAATTTAGTTTATTTACAATTGCCATGGTGTCTCTGGCAATAACTAATTCTTCATTAGTAGGAATAATTAGTATTTTGACTTTTGAATTTTTACCTTGGATTTCCTTCTCGCCATTTTCTCTTTTATTATTTTTTCTGGAATCTAATTCAATTCCAAAAAACTGCATCTCGTTCAATGTATCACGTCTTACAACTGAAGAATTCTCGCCTATGCCACCTGTAAATACAATGGCGTCAGCTCCATTCATAGCTGCACAATAAGCACCTATGTATTTTTTGAGCCTGTAACAAAATACCTGGTGAGATAATAGAGCTTGTACGTTACTATCAAGAACTTCCTCAATTTCTCGCATATCACTGCTTAATCCACTCAAGCCTTGAATTCCACTATGTTTATTTAGCATAGTATTCATTTCATGCATGGTCATTTCTTCTTTGTTCATTATATGCAGTACTACTGCAGGATCCAAATCACCGCTCCGAGTTCCCATTAACAATCCTTCAAGCGGTGTAAATCCCATAGAAGTATCCAGGGATTTTCCATTCTTGATTGCGGCAATTGATGATCCATTGCCTAAATGACAAGTAATAATTTTTAATTTATCTTTTGGTTTTTTCAATATTTTTGCAGCACGATCAGAAACATATAAATGAGATGTACCATGAAATCCATATCTACGAATACCATGTCTTTTGTAAACAACATAGGGTAAGCCATAAATAAAAGCATGCATTGGCATTGATTGATGAAACGCTGTATCAAAAACGGCGACTTCGGGAATATTTGGCAATATTGCCTGTGTAGCTCTTATTCCTTTTAAGTTTGCCGGATTATGTAAAGGAGCATATTCAATGCAATTAGCAATTTCTTTTATAACTTCCGATGTTATCATTACTGAATTACTAAACGCTTCACCGCCATGAACGACCCGATGTCCCACTGCACTTATTTCATTTTTATCTTTAATAACGCCATGATTTTTACTAAGCAATATACTCATTACATATTCAATAGCAACTTTGTGGTCAAGTATTTCACCTGTTAATCTTACCTGTTCGCGATCCTTTGGTTTGTGGGTTAGCATGGCGCCTGCCATACCTATTCTTTCAACTACCCCTTTGGCCAGACATTCCTCTTTTTTGGGATCAATCATTTGATATTTTACTGAAGAACTACCACTATTTAATACAAGTACTTTCATTTGTTTTTCCGATTCATTCTTATTTTTGATTTGCTTATAGACAAAGGATTATCTTTTTGGGTATAAGTTATTTGTTTCGGGTCACTTGTCATTAGTCACTGATCACTGGTTACCGATTACTGATTCTTTTTTACGTATACGTTATTCCCAGACTCATTTTTTTTATTATTTAACCGTAAAGTTCGCTATTGAGGTTGAGGATATTCAAAAAACCCTCTTCCGGTTTTAATTCCTAAATGCCCTGCTCTTACCAGCTTTCTTAAGAGTGGACAGGGTCTGTATTTTATGTCGCCCAATTCTCTAAACAATGTTTCCATCCACTGCATAAGTGCATCCAATCCAATTTGATCTGCAAGAGCAAGCGGACCTTTTGAGAAATTATATCCTAGCTTTATAGCTGTATCGATATGCTCTGCAGATGCGACTCCTTCCATTAGGATATACATTGCTTCATTAATCATGGGGACAATTACCCTGGTAGTAATATATCCGGGATACTCAAAAACCTCTACTGCGGTTTTGTCTAAAATTTCCGCAAAATCCTTAGTTAATTCATAAGTTTCATTGGAAGTCTTTAATCCACGGATAATTTCAACCAAGGGAATTTTTGGAACCGGGTTGAGAAAATGCATACCGATAAGTTTATCTTGTCGTTCGGTTACTGATGCAATTTCAGTAATACTTAAGGCTGCCGTATTTGTTATAAAAATAGTTTCTTTCTCACAAATTTTATCAATTTTTGTAAATAAATTTCTTTTACTTTTCAAATCCTCATTTATGGATTCGATAACTAAATCCCCATATACAGCGGCTTCTATATCTGATGTAATTGTAGTTCTTGAAAGAATGGCTTTTTTTTCTGATTCAGTCATTGTCCATCTGGCAATTTCTGCATTCATTGTTTCTTCCAGCTTGGTTTTAGCAATGTTTACCAGTTCTTTGTATCTTTCAATCAGTATAACATCAATGCCTTTTGATGCGATGAGTTGAGAAATACCTTGCCCCATAGTACCGGCGCCGATAACAACAACTTTCTGAATCTTTTCTTCAGAATCTAATGAATCCAGTTCGCTACGACCAAGTATCTCAATATCCATTACATCATTTTGGTCAGCCATAGTTTTCTCCTAAAATTTTCCCTTATAAATATTTTTATAAAGTATTGTTTTCAATAATTTCTTTTGCAGAAAAGAAAAAAGAAATTTCTATTCTAGCATTTTCGACGGAATCTGATGCATGAATAATATTGTTTTGTTTATTTTCTGCATACAACTTTCTAATTGTGCCATCTTCTGCTTCAGCCGGATCAGTTGCTCCAATGGTTTTTCTAAGTTCGGTTACAGCATTTTGTTTTTCTAAAATAATGGGTATAACTTTAGTTTCTGTCATGAAAACCAATAAATCATTGTAAAAGGGTCTTTCATTGTGCACTGCATAGAATTCACCCGCTGTTTCTTTTGTGAGCTTTACCATTTTTAGAGCAACAATTTTGAATCCAGCATCCAGTAAATTATCGAGCACCTTGCCTGCTAAATTTCTTCTAATACAATCCGGTTTGAGAATAGCCAATGTTCGTTCTGCCAACAGTTCCTCCGTTTACTTATATGTAATTTCTATTTCTAATAATTTAAATTTCAAATACCAAAACTCAAAAAACAAATAAATCACAAAAAACCAAATTCAAAAAAATTTATTTAACATGTTTGTAATTTTGAAATTGTGTTTTATTTGTTATTTGATTATTGTTTTTTAACCTAAAACTTCTTCAATTGTTTTACCAATATCAGCAGGGCTTTTGCAGACATGTATCCCTGCATCTTCCAATGCTTTCATTTTTTCAGAAGCCGTACCCTTACCACCACTTATTATTGCGCCGGCATGTCCCATTCTTCTTCCCGGAGGTGCGGTTTGTCCTGCAATAAAACTGACAACGGGTTTATCGAAATTTTGTTTGATCCATTCTGCCGCTTCTTCCTCAGCTGTTCCACCAATTTCACCAATCAATACTACAGCATCCGTATTCTCATCTTCTTTGAATAGCTTTAAAGCATCAATAAATCTTGTTCCAATTATCGGATCACCGCCAATTCCTAAACAAGTAGACTGCCCTATTCCTCTGGTGGTAAGCTGACCAACTGCTTCATAAGTAAGAGTGCCTGAACGGCTGATAACCCCTACTCTTCCCTCTTTGTGAATAAAACCAGGCATAATTCCCATTTTTGCTTTCCCAGGCGAAATTACACCGGGACAATTAGGTCCAATTAAATGTACATTTTTACTTGTTACATATTTATATGCTTTCAACATATCCATTACCGGGATGCCTTCCGTGATGCAAACAATAACTTTAATTCCAGCATCGGCAGCTTCGAGAATTGCATCTGCGGCAAAAGGCGGAGGAACAAAAATTGTTGATGCAGTCGCATCTGTTTCTTTTACGGCATCTGATACAGTATTAAAAATCGGTATGGAATTTTGAAAAAGTTGTCCGCCTTTTCCGGGTGTAACTCCTGCCACTACATTAGTTCCATATTCAATCATTTGTGTAGCATGGAATGTGCCTTCGCTCCCGGTAATCCCCTGAACTACTACTTTTGTTTTATCATCTATTAAAATACTCATTTTTTTCTCCTTTGGCTTTCTACAGATGAGCTAGTTTATAGCACCGACAACTTTTGTTGCAGCGTCTTCAAGACTGTCAGCTACAATAAAATCAACATCAGAATCATTTAATAACACTTTTGCTTCTTTCGCATTTGTACCTTCCAGCCTTACAACCAACGGAACAGTTATATTTATGGTTTTTGCTGCTTCTATTACACCTTTAGCAATCCTGTCACAGCGCACAATGCCACCGAAAATGTTAATTAATATAGCCTTCACATTAGGATCACCTAATATTATTTTAAATCCATCGCGCACTGTATCAACATTAGCGCCACCACCTACATCAAGAAAGTTTGCAGGTTCTCCACCGGCCAATTTAATTATGTCCATAGTTGACATTGCTAAACCGGCGCCATTAACCATACATCCTACGTTTCCATCCAATTTAATATAATTTAAATTATATTTTGATGCTTCAACTTCTAGCGGGTCTTCTTCATTAATATCGCGTAGATTAATAAAATCCGGATGGCGATACATTGCATTGTCATCAAAATTGATTTTAGCATCAAGCGCAATCACCTCTCCTTCACCTGTAATTACCAAAGGATTTATTTCAGCTAAAGTTGCATCCGTTTCAATGAATGCCTTAAATAAAGCTTTAATAAATTTTACTGCATTTTTAACCTGATTGCCTTCAAGTCCTAATCCAAATGCTAATTGGGTTGCCTGAAAAGCACCCAATCCAATGGAAGGATCAATCCAAACTTTCAATATTTTTTCCGGAGTTTCTGCCGCAACTTTTTCAATTTCAATGCCGCCTTCTGTACTTACCATAATCACAAGCTGCGAAGCAGCACGGTCCAAAACGATTCCGAGATATAATTCGCGGGCAATATCCATTCCTTCTTCGATAAGGAGCTTTTTTACTTCTTTTCCTTCCGGTCCTGTTTGATGAGTGACCAAAGTCATTCCAAGTATATTTTCAGCATGTTCTTTAACTTCCGATAGACTCTTTGCAATTTTTACTCCACCACCTTTTCCTCTACCGCCGGCATGAATCTGAGCTTTTACTACAATAACATCTGTTCCTAATCCTTTGGCAGCTTCAACCGCTTCATCTACAGTAAATGCAACTTTACCCCTTGGTACAGGAACATTATACTTTCTTAGTATTTCTTTTCCCTGGTATTCGTGAATTTTCATTAATTTTCTCCTGCGTTTGAAAATGAAACAACAGTACCATTCTTTCCTTCTAAAGCATCAATTGCCTTATCTATGGATGTAATTATTACTTTTTTCCCGCCTTGTTTCAGAAAATTTATTGCTGCTTGTATTTTGGGTCCCATACTCCCTTTGGGAAATTGTCCCTCATCCAAAAAGTTCTGGGCTTCTGAGACATCTAATGTATCTAAATCTTTTTGGTCTGGTTTATTATAATTGATAGCTACTTTATCTACACCTGTTAATATTAATAACTCTTCTGCAGCAATATCACGAGCCAATACAGCAGATGCAAGGTCTTTATCTATAACTCCGTTAACCCCTTCCAGCCAACCGGAATCTTTTTTATAAACCGGAATTCCACCACCACCAGCAGCAACGACAATTACTTCGTTTGCAACCAGTAATTTAATTATTTCTTTTTCAACTATTTCCTGAGGCAAAGGGGAAGGTACAACTCTGCGATATCCTCTTCCCGGATCTTCTTTAATTATCCAGCCGCGTTCTTTTTGTAAATCTTCTACTTGTTCTTTTTTATAGAACGGACCTACAAATTTTGAAGGATTATGTATTGAGGGATCATTTTGATCAACTAAAACCTGAGTTAAAACAGTAATAACAGGCAGATGCATATTTCGTTCATTTAATTTATTTTGAAGGCATTGCTCAATCATGTAACCCATTCCACCTTCCAGATCTGCAACAATTACACCTAATGGAAGGGCAGGAACCATGTGTCTTGTTTCTTCAACACGAATTAATGCATTCCCAATTTGAGGTCCGTTACCATGTGTTATAACCACCCTGTTTCCACGCTGGATAAGTTCAATAACACTTCTGAGGCTTTGGCGGGTATTTTGGAACTGTTGTGTAATATTTCCTTCTTCGTATTCACGAGTGATTGCATTTCCACCCAGTGCAACAACAACAGTCTTTTTATCCATTTTATCTCCACTAAAAACAATAAGTTCCCGCATGAAAATACGAGAACTTAAGTTAACGATTTATAAGAATTTTTTCAAGGCGTCAGATAGGTCGGGTTTGCCGATTTCCTGCAATTCATAATAGACCCTTAAAGCAGGTTTGTCGATTTTAATAATCTTTCTTAAATCGATTGGAGTTCCAATTATAACTAAATCCGCATCAGATTTATTAATTGTTGCTTCAAGATCTTTCAATTGCTGATCGCCATACCCCATTGCCGGCAATAATGTTCCAATTTCAGGATATTTTTTAAATGTTTCTGTTATTGTTCCAACAGTAAACGGACGAGGGTCAACTAATTCAGCAGCACCAAATTTTTCAGCTGCAACCACTCCGGCGCCATATTCCATCTCACCATGTGTTAAGGTTGGACCGTCTTCAACTACCAAAACACGTTTACCTCGAATTTGTTCGTAATCATCAACAAATATTGGGGAAGCGCCGTCAATTACCATAGCATTTGGATTGACTTCCATTATACTTTCGCGAACTTCAAGAATATTGTCCGGCTCAGCTGTTTCAATTTTATTAATTACCACTACATCTGCCATTCTTAAATTGGCTTCTCCCGGATAGTAATAAAGCTCATCACCAGGACGATGTGGATCAACAACGACTATATGTAAATCTGGTTTATAAAATGACAGATCATTATTCCCGCCATCCCATAAAATTACATCAGCTTCTTTTTCTGCTTCTCTTAAGATTGCTTCATAATCAACACCGGCATAAATAATTGTTCCGGAAACAATATGTGGTTCATATTCTTCTCGTTCTTCGATGGTACATTTATGTTTATCAAGATCCGATAATTCTGCAAATCTTTGTACTTTTTGTTCCACTAAATTTCCATAAGGCATTGGGTGGCGAATAGCTACTACTTTTTTTCCGGCATCTTTAAGCATTTTGCTTACGCTTCGTGTTGTTTGGCTTTTTCCACAACCGGTTCTTACAGCACAAATCGAAACTACCGGTTTGGTGCTTTTGATCATTGTCCGTGCGGGTCCCATAAATTTAAAATCGGCGCCCACAGCATTTACTAATGCACTCTTGCTCATTACATAATCATAGGGAACATCACTGTAACAGAAAACCACTTCTTCTATATTATGTTTTTTTATTAAATCCAGTAAATCTTCTTCAGCATGAATTTCAATACCATTTGGGTAAAGTTTACCTGCTAATTCAGCCGGATATTTTCTTCCGTCGATATCAGGAATCTGAGTTGCTGTAAATGCGACAACTTCATATTGTTCGTTATCACGGTAGAAAGTATTAAAATTATGAAAATCACGCCCTGCTGCTCCCATAATAAGTACTTTTGTTCTTGCCATGTTCTCCTCCGAGTTTATTTATTTTATTGTTTAATCGTTTTTTTTTAATTGTAAATATTATCCAATTAATTAGTTCAACAATTCAAGTATTTTGACACTCAAATTCATTAATAATAAGTCTTAAAATATAGTTAGTGAAAACCGTAAAAGCAACCGATTTATAGTTTTTTTTAGCTATGTTAAGTGATATAATTACAATAGGTTAGAAAAGTGTATTTTATATATGCAGTATAGTTTATATTTATGCAATTCTTCTGTAAATTTTTAAATTGAATCATCCTGTAAAATATATCCAAACCAATCCAACTACAATCAACAAAATAATTGAAAACATAACATCTTTTTTTCGCCAGATTGGATCAGAAGTTGATTTTTCTGCTGTCTCAAAAGTTAGACCTTGTATTTGTTTTTCATCAGGTGGAATTGTTATCAAACTAACTACTATTAACACTACCGAGCAAATCACAAAAAGGAAAATTGCAAAATGCAGAAAATTAATATCCGCATAAGAGTACAAAAATCCTGAAAGAGAATCTTTATTTAATTCTGCAATCAACCTTCCCATGCCAAGAAAAAATCCGGTTAAAAGTGATGCGATGGCTCCGGTTCCATTTAGTCGTTTTATAAAAATACCCAATAAAAATACTGCTGCAATTGGCGGTGATATATATGCCTGAACACTTTGCAGATATTGGTAAATCTGCCCGGATATGAGTTTCATAAAAGGAATCCACGCCAGTCCAAACGCAACCAAAAATATTGTAGCCACCTGCCCTGTTATAACCAATTTTTTTTCAGATGCTTCCGGGTGCATTTTTTTATAAATATCCAGTGTGATTAATGTTGAACAAGAATTGAAAACTGATGAAAGTGAACTCATTAATGCCGCCAACAGTCCTGCAATTACCAATCCTTTTAGTCCAACTGGTAATAATGAACCGATTAACATTGGCAGTGCTTGGTCGGCTTTATCCAAACTCATCAGACCTTTTTGAGCCAAACTATAAGCAATTATCCCCGGAATAACAAAAATGAATAAAGGTAAAATTTTAAGAAATCCGCCAAATATGGTTCCCCGCCGTGCATGATCCTCGTTTTTCGCTGAAAGTACACGTTGTACAATAAACTGATCAGTACACCAATACCAAACGCCTAAAATTGGGGCTCCGAATAAAATACCGGTCCAGGGAAAATTAGGATCGGTTATCGGTTGCCACATATTAAAAAAACTGCTTCCCGCTGTTTCAACCATCACTGACCAACCTCCTAATTTCCACAAGCCAATGACTGTAACAGTAACAGCTCCTCCAATTAACACAAACATTTGAAGCAAATCTGTATAAACCACCGCCCGCAATCCGCCAAAAATAGTATAAATTCCGGTTGCTAAAACAACAATTATTGCTCCGGTCCAGAAATTCAGACCCATTGCTTCAAATACAATTCCACCGGCGGCAATGGTTACAGATATTTTTGTTAACACATATCCAACTATCGAAATCCATGATAAATAAGTTCGCGCTGCAGATGAATAACGTTTTTCAAGAAATTCAGGCATTGTATATACGCCGCTTTTCAGATAAAACGGGACAAATACCCAGCCAAGAATGAGTAATATTAACGAAGCTAAAATTTCGAATTGCCCAACCGCTACCCCACTGGATGCGCCAGTACCTGCTAATCCAACCAAATGCTCACTTCCGATATTTGAAGCAAATAGTGACGCGCCAATCACAAACCAACCTACATTTCTACCGGCTAAAAAATATCCGGCAGACGTTTCACGGGTAGATTTTTCTTTTTTTGTTACATACCATGCTATATAAAAAACTATTAAGAAATAGCTAATTATTACCAATATATCTAAAATACTCAATTCAAATTTCATAATATTCTCCATCAAAATATTTCAAATATATTATTTAAATGTTAAATATGCATATTTTTGTAATTCGCAATCACAAAAAGAGGAAAATTCTCTTTTTAATATACGATTCAATTCGTAACTTTATCTGCTTTTAATTTGAACATGAAAAACTAAATTAAAAATTTCAGGAGTTTTAAATGTCAGTTATAAAACCGTTTAAAGGCTTAAGACCAACAAAGCAATATGCTGAGAAAGTAGCTTCGCATCCTTATGATGTTATCAATAGTGAAGAGGCGCGGGAAATTGCCAAAGGCAATCCTTTTTCTTTTTTACATGTCAATAAACCGGAGATTGATTTACCTGCAGGAACTGATTTGCATAGTGAAGCTGTTTATGAGCAAGGAGCAAAAAATCTAAAAAAAATAATTGATGATGGCATTATCGTTCAGGATGAAAAACCATGTTTTTACATCTACAAACAGGTTATGGGATCTCACGAACAAATCGGATTAGTTGCAGGTGCTTCCGTTGAAGAATATGATAATGATTTAATTAAGAAACATGAATTAACACGTATTGATAAAGAAAATGACAGAGTTAACCATTTGCTGAGTTTAAATGCGCAAGTTGGACCGGTTTTTTTAACCTACGCTGCAAAAGATTATATCGATGCCATTATAGCTGAATTAGTCAAAAATAAACCGGAATATGATTTTGTAAGTGATGACGGAATCAAACATATTTTTTGGGTTGTGTCAGACGAAAAGTACATTTCTAATATTCAGCAGGAGTTTGCTCAGATTGATTATCTCTATGTAGCAGATGGTCACCATCGATCTGCGGCCGCATCCCGGGCTTGTCAGGAATTAAAATCAAAAAATCCCAATCATTCCGGTGAAGAAGAATATAATTATTTTCTGACAGTAATTTTTCCTCACAATCAAATGTATATTATGGATTACAACCGTGTTGTAAAGGATTTGAGTGGATTATCCAAGCAGGAATTTCTTGATAAAATTAGTTCAAAATTTTTAGTAAGAGAATTTTCAGCTACTGATAGCTACAAACCGGCAGTTAAACATGATTTCGGAATGTATCTGGATGGGATATGGTACAAACTTTCAGCGATACCCGGAACATGGAATGAAGCAGAGCCAACTGAAAGATTAGATGTTAGCATTTTATTTGATAATCTATTGGAACCGATATTGGGAATTGGTAATCCGCGTACCGATAAAAGAATCGATTTTGTGGGTGGAATTCGAGGAATGCAGGAACTTGAAAAACGGGTTAATTCCGGTGAAATGACTGTTTCTTTTTCTTTGTTTCCAACTTCAATCGAAGATTTAATGGCGATTGCGGATGCCGGAAAAACCATGCCGCCAAAATCCACATGGTTTGAGCCTAAATTAAGAAGTGGGCTAGTTATACATCAATTATAGTAAGTTTAAACCTTCCAGATTCAACAAACCTGGAAGGTTTTATTTTGACTTTACTTCCAATCCAAATCGTTCCATCATCGAATATAATTTCCGCCGGGTAATTCCCAACAAATCAGCAGCATTAGATTTATTGCCATCTGCCTTTTTTATTGCAGATAAAATCAGGTTTTTCTCAACATCTTCCAGATTTATGCCTTCATCAGGAATATCATAAATGTTATTTTCTTCTTTTTCACCTTTTATATTCTTTGGTAAATGCTCATTATCGATGGTCACATCCGCAATTATGGAAGATCTTTCTATAATATTCACAAGTTCACGAACATTACCGGGCCAGTTATATTCCATGAGAATTTTTTTAGCACTATTTGTAATTCCTTTATTACCAAATTTCCCAAGAAAATGTTGAATTAATTCAGGAATATCTTCTTTTCTTTCACGTAATGGCGATAGTTCAATTGGAAAAATATTAATTCGATAAAAAAGATCAGATCGAAAATTATTCTCCTCTATTTGTTTTTCAAGATTTTTATTTGTAGCAGTTATAACTCTTGCATTGATTTCGATTTTTTCGATTCCACCAATTCTTACAATTTCTTTATTTTGTAAAACACGCAATAATTTGGCTTGAATTCCCAGCGGCATATCACCAATTTCATCCAGGAATATAGTTCCATTATTGGCAACTTCAAATAATCCGATTTTCTTTTGCGTTGCTCCTGTAAAAGCCCCTTTTTCAAATCCAAAAAGTTCACTCTCCAGTAAATTCTCCGGTAGCGCTGCACAGTTAATTGTCACAAATTGATTTTTGGCTCTTTCACTTTTTAAATGTATAGCTTCTGCAACTAATTCTTTACCAGTTCCGCTTTCTCCTGTGATTAGCACTGTGGCGTCTTTTTCTGAAACTTTCACAATCAGATTATATACCTCGCGCATTTTTTTGCTTTTACCGATAATATTTGGGATTTGCTGTATATCCGTTTCCTGTTTTAGTTTGTGATAATCTTTTTCCAGTTGACGATGCTGCATGATTTTGTCAACGCGAAGAACTAATTCATCCATTTCAAATGGTTTAATCAAATAATCATAAGCACCCAACCGCATTGCGTCAATCGCTGTTTGTTGTGAGGCAAAAGCAGTAATAAGTATTACTTCAGGCGGATTTTTGTATTCCTTAGCTTTTTTCAAAACTTGCATTCCATCAACATCATTCATTTTTAAGTCAGTTATTACTAAATCAAATGATTCATTTTCCAAATGCTCTAATGCAGATTTTCCCGAAAAGGAAATTTTACACGTATTATTTGCCATTTCCAGCGCAGCCTGAATTATTTTGCACATGCGCTCTTCATTGTCAACAACTAAAATATGTGCCATAAGATGTTATTTAAGAATTGCTCTTAGAAGAATAAGAAATCCTTTTTTGTTGTTCTTCACCAAATCATAATTTTTAATTGCCTCTTTGTAGCTAGCATTTAATTCAACAGATTTGTCAAATTCTGAAAGGGCGCATAAAAATAAATTTCTACACTGAATCATGTGAATTCTGCCCAAATCGTTCCAATAATCAGCGAATCCCTCACGAGCACTTTCCTGCTCTTTAACTCTTCTTTCATAATATTCAAGTTCGTCTCGTGTAAGTTCTTTGCCACCGTACATAAATTTCAGAAAGAATGTATCCAGTACAGTATTAATCTTCATTTGAGTTATTAACTTTATCTGAAGACTTTCCAAGGCTTCAATGACATTATCAATATTCGTATCTTTTACTATTTCCAAAGTGTCATCAAATGTTTGTTGCCAAGAGGGGTTGGAATATCTTTCCAATATTTTCAATGATTTGATAAATCTTGTTACTCTGGAAGGCACTATAATTTTTTCACTTTTATCTGCATCATTAATCATACTTCTGAATAATACAACCCCAAGATTAAAATTAGCTTCATCAAATTCGGGATTCTTTTTTAGCGCCTGATGTAAATAATCAGTAGCTTTATCATATTGCTTTGATAGTGATAATACAACACTAAAAGCATTTCCAAGATCAGCAAAATCTGGTTCTATTTGAAGACCGCTTGCTAAAGTTTGAATTGCTTTTTCATAATCACCTGATTTTATATAACATAATCCTAAACGGTGATAGGCGGGCACAAAATCTTTTTTTAACTCAACAATCCGGCTAAAATTTTCAATAGCTTCTCGATAAAACTTTTTAACAAAAAATACACTACCTAATCTGAAATGAGGAAGATACTGGTTTAAATATTTGACTTTTTCGTGCACCAAGAATAATGTCTCCACCTCTTCCATCATATCTTTGTGGAATTTATTTGCTAAGTGTTGTAAATGTTTTTGAGATTCTTCACCATTGCGCTCCCGGCGTGGAAAATAATCAATTTGTCTGGAATTTATAAATTTACCTTTTTCAAAGATTTCACTGAGGATTATATTTTTTTCGTGAACACTTCCGGTATGAACATGAAATTCACGATCATCCAATTTCATTTTATTATGCAAACCAAAACTATTCAATGGCGTCTCCCAATGTGGTCACCTGAAATATATTGGCTTAATTTCAATTATTCAAATTTAATTTAAAAATAACCGTTATTAAATAAATATGACAATTATCACCAAATATAAAAATTAGTTTTTCATTCATCATTAGAACAAATTACTAAGATAAAGAAACAACTTTTTTAGATGTGAGAAGTATTGTGAGTTTCTGTTTCAGCAGATTGACATTAAATGGTTTGAATATATAATCATCAACTTTGCTTAAAATAAACCTCTCAGTATTAATATCGGTGTCAAAAAATGTACACATTAATATTATTTTAGTATTAGGGACAATTAAGCGTATTTTATTAATGATTTTATTAAAATGTATATCAAAAGAATTTACTTCAAAGATAAGAAAATCGTAGGAATTATTGTTAATTTCCGAGATCAGTCCTTCAGTGCTAATGACAATCCTAACAGAATAGATATCTTCCAAATATAATTTAATATTATTTGCTAATTCATTATCATTATCAAATAATAGTATTTTTTGTTTTTTGTTTTTTAGTCTTTGCATAAAGATCTAAACAGCAACATATATGCCATATTAACAAAAAATATTTATACATTAATGCTTATTATTAAACAATACTTCACAATAAAACCAACTATTATAAATACATAATAATTATATTCTTAATTGATATAAATATATAAAATTGATTCTTATTTATAGGAAAGAAATAATTGAATGTTTTTTAAATAAAATAGCCCGGATATATTATTTTCATTCTTTTCTCCGGGCTAATATTTAGAATTGAGATTTAATTGTTTAAGCTAATAACTATGTCAATCCTGCGGTTTAATTCTCTTCCTTCCACAGTCTTATTGGATGCTACGGGTTTAGTATCTCCGAAGCCTATTGCAGTAATCTGTTCTCTGCTGATATCCATATTCGCAATTATATATTCTCTGATGGCTTTTGCTCTTTCTTCAGATAATCTTTTATTTGTGCTCGGATTGCCTCTGCTATCTGTATGTCCTTCTAACAATATATGGTTTTCTGGAAATTCGCCAACTGCTTCTTTTACCTTTCTCAATAAAGAAAAATATTCAGGTAAAATCACAGACTTTCCTGATTGAAAATTTAGACCATATAATCGAATCACCAAATTATCACCATCATAAATTACTTTAGCTTCATTTAAACTGAACATCGCTTTAATTTTATCAATTTTATCTTCTAATTTTTGTTTTATCTCCAGTTCTGCTGTTGATGAAGTAGCTTTTTCTTTAACCAATTGTAATTCTTCCTGCAAAGTTTCATTTTCTGAGATAAGTCTTTGATTTTCTTCCTGCATTTGGGTAACACGTGTTATGATAGTATTTACCGATTCTTTGAACCCTGTATCGAAACGAAGTTTCTCATCAAATTTTATTCCAATGCTGGTAAACATATCTTCAAAAGATAGAATTAATTTTTCCCAATTTTTATCATCTTCTTTTAAAGAAACTATTTCATGCGTTAAATGTATGGCATGCTTTCCCTGGTAAGCAGTTTCAATAGCTTTTTGATTGGCGTCTTCTGAAGCATATCGATTATTTCTTAACAAATTTTCTACATTAGCTAACAGTCCTTTTGCATAATTAAAAGTTTGTGGACAATGATCTTCGGCATCAATTTCACCTGCCTCCGCGATTGAATTTCTTGCGTCATTTAATATTTTATCCTTAATAGATTTTAATTCAGCCTTACGAAACAATTGTTCTGCTTCACTTCCCTTGTCTCTGGCATCTTCCAGATCACCATCCTCAACTTCAATAGCAGCATCTCTGAATAATTCAGCTGCTTCATTATAGAATTCCGGAGCATAGGTGTCTGCTCCAACCTTAATGGCATCATATCTAGCTCGAATTACATCCTTTAAAGTAAGTTTCCCAACTTTTACTGCTTCCAATGCTCTTGAACAGTACCTGCTTGCCTCAGTAAGTTTTTCCCTGATATCTCTTGTACTTTTGTTATCTGTGTAATATTCTTCAGCAGTTTTAAAATATTGTACAGCCTTAGAATAGAATTCAGGGGATAAAATTTCAGCATGAGCATCTTTGGCTTCTTCAATTTGTTTTTGTACATCTCCAAATATCGATTCTTTGCCGGATTGAGCAAATGATAATGAGATACTTAGTAGAATAATAAAAATATTTGTTAATAAAATTTTCATCGTTCCTCCCGAAATTTTATTGTTTACGTAATTATTAAATTAACTATTGGTTAAAAGAAATAAAAGATTTTTTTAATATTAGATTTCATTCTTTAACCATTTGATCCAATCTTCTATTCCTTCACCTGTTTTACATGAAATTTCAAAGATCTTCAACTCCGGATTTATTGACAATGCATTTTTCTTAACTGACTCGACACTGAAATCTACGTATTCCAACAAATCAATTTTATTAATAATCATGACATCAGAGACACGAAACATCGATGGGTATTTCAGTGGTTTATCATCCCCTTCAGTTGTGCTAAGCAATACCACTTTTTTATTCTCGCCAAGATCGTAACTTGCCGGACAAACTAAATTGCCTACATTTTCAATAATTAACAAATCCAGATTTTTTATATCGAATGATTGAAATGCGCTCTGTACCAGTTTTGCCTCCAAGTGGCAGCCGCCATTTGTTACTATCTGAACCACTGGCACATTTAATACTGCAATTCTCTGTGCATCATTATCTGTTTGTACATCACCTTCAACAACAGCGACATTCAAAGATTTATTGAGCAAAGATAGAGTTTTTTCCAATAAAGTCGTTTTACCGGATCCGGGTGAACTTAATAAATTTAATGTATAAATATTATTCTTACTGAATATCTCTCTATTTTCACTAGCAATTTCATCATTCTTCTTTAATATTTTTCTTTCTACCGTTACAATAGGCATATTAATCAACCTCCAAATATCGAATATTTAATTCCTCACCTGAAATGACATTGATGTTTGTCGATTCACATTTTGGACATAAAAATGCATATTTTTCTATCTTTGATTCTATATTACAATTGTTACACTTAATTTTCAAAGGAATCACATTAATATTTAATACTGCATTGTGATATTCAGTTTCCTGGACAATTGCTTCATAACAAAACTGTAACGACTCCGGTACAACAGCAACCATTTCACCAATATCAACTGCAACTTCTTTTAGTTTGCTTTTTTCATTTTCAGCAAGTGTATCATTTACAATATCAACAATACTTTGAGCAATGGACATTTCATGCATATCAGCGTTAATTTTCCAAGTGTTTAATTATTCTTCTAAGTCCAACCTGTCCAATACCCTGTACAGTTATTGCAGATTTTCCAAGATCAATTTTATCAAGTGCTTTCAATATATCGTCAACAGAGTTACAATTAACTATTGACTTGCCGGTATTATGAATAAGTGAAACTCCCTTACCAATATAATCTGCATAATGACCTACTGTAATCACACAATCAATTGGCAATGCCGAAATAAAATATCCCATGTTTAGGTGTTGCTCTTCAATATTAGGGCCTGATTCTTCCATATCACCAATAATTAGAACCAGATTGTCAACATAAGATTTAAAACTAACAAGTGATCGTGTAGTTTTTGCCAATGCTCTTGGAGTAGCAGTATAGCTTTCATCAATGACATAATAATTATCAAAATCGTATAGTTTACCTCTTCCGGAAGGCAATTGAAATTCTGTTTGAAATATATTAATGATATTATTTATATCAAATCCTAAAGCCACTAATGCGGAGACTGCCGCAAGAAAATTGTAAATATCTCCTAAACCATAAATTGGAATTTTCACATCATATTCATTATTCAGCTTAAACTTTGTGCCTTGTGGGCCCATCTGTTTAATATCTGTAGCAAAAAAATCTGCATTCTGGCTTATACCAAATCTTTTTATATTTTGCATAGATATTTTTTTGGCAAACATCGTACTAAGTTCATCATCTTTGTTTAAGACTGCCGTTCCACCCCTTGCAAGATATTTTATAACACCAGATTTTTGTAGTGCAATTTCTAACATCGATCCAAGATAGGAAAGATGAGCATCACCCATATTAGTCACTATACCGACATTTGGTTTAATTAATCTAAGAATTTCTCCAAAGTTATTTCCACGATTAAAATCGAATTCAAAAAGAGCATAATCATAATCCGAAGATAGTTTTTCAAGAGTATTAATATTGTTCTTCCAATTTCCATTTCCATGGCGATTCATCAGAACACGATTGTCTTTTTCCAGCACACAACGAATCATTTCAAGGGTGGATGTTTTCCCAATGTTACCTGTTATTCCAATTACTGGTGATTTAAATGATCTTCGGAGGTTTATATACTTTTTTTTATCGTCTGTAGAAATTCTTCGCATATTAATTGAAATTTAATAAATAATTAATTCAATTACTATAAACTGTTTCTGGTAAAAATTTTAATATGATTGTATTCTAATAATTTCTAAAACAGACAATGTGCAATGTTTAATTACTTCATAATAATTATAAAACATTGAATATTTGATGAATAATTTACTCCTCGTAATTTAGCATAGGTGGAATTTGCTATATAAACTATAGAATAATTTTCCTGATTCTCTATTTGTTTTCAATAGGAAAATCCTGTAATTTCAGCGCTATTAACAAGGAAACTATTAGAGGATTGGATGAATAAAAAGCGAATACTAAGCGGTATGCGACCTTCCGGTAAATTGCATTTAGGTAATTATGCCGGTGCTTTGGAAAATTGGATTAATTTGCAAAATGAATATGATAATTTCTTTTTTGTAGCTGATTGGCATGCGCTAACGACTAATCCTTCAGCATCCTTTCATGTTGAACAAAACACCATTGACATGGTAATAGATTGGCTGTCTGCCGGCATTAAACCTGAAAACCCGATATTTATACAATCAAAAGTAAAGGAGCATGCCGAATTACATCTATTGTTTTCAAATTTAATTACCACCCCTCGCTTACAAAGAAATCCAACTCTCAAAGAACAAATACGTGATTTAAATTCGGAGATTGTATCATACGGTCATTTAGGATATCCGGTATTACAGGCAGCAGATATTCTCCTTTACAAGGCTAATCTGGTTCCGGTTGGAGAAGATCAGGCGCCACATGTCGAAATAACAAGAGAACTCGCAAGAAAGTTTAACAGCACATACGATGAAGTTTTTCCTGAACCAGCAACAAAACTTACAAAATTTCCAAGATTACCCGGGTTAGATGGAAAAAAAATGGGGAAATCAAATGATAATTATGTTTTAATGTCTGATGATGAAGAACAAATATTTAGTAAAGTTCGTACTGCAATAACTGACCCGCAAAAAATTCGACGAAATGATCCCGGTCACCCTGAAATTTGTAATGTATTTGCGTATCATAAAAAATTTAATGATAAAGAAGTGTTATCGATTGAAGAGGACTGTAAAAGCGGTGCATTGGGTTGCGTTGATTGTAAGAAGAACTGTGCTAATAAGATCGCATCTTTTTTTGAATCTCACCGTGAGAAACGTAAATATTATGAGACTCATTTAAGTGAAGTGCACGACATAATTGGAAATGGTATTGAAAAAGCAAAAAAAGTTGCGGTTGAAACTATGAACGATGTACATAAGGCTATGAAAATGGGTTAAATATGACTTACAAAATTAAACTTGAAATATTTGAGGGCCCATTCGATCTGCTTCTTTTTTTAATTAAAAAAAACGAAGTAGATATTTACGATATACCCATTCATGAAGTTACAGATCAATTTCTCGAATATATTGAATTAATGAAAATTCTTGATTTGGAAATTGCCGGAGAGTTTATCGAAATGGTCGCCATATTAATGAATATTAAAGCCAGGATGTTATTACCAAAACCAATCGGCATATCTGATGAAGAATATGAAGATCCCCGAACTGAACTCGTTGAAAGACTGATTGAATATAAGAAATTTAAAGATGCTGCATTGGAAATATCAGGATTTGAATCAAAACGGCGAAAATTGTATTCACGCAAAAGTATTGAGAAATATTTTATGAAAAAGGAAATATCAACAGAAGAATATCTGAATGATGTAACCTTGTTTGATCTGCTTCTTGCTTTAAAAAAAGCGCTGGATAACATGCCCAAAATCACTGAACACCGGGTAACTAGAATTGATATAACCATCGAACAACAAACAGAATTTATCTTAAATCAATTTGCCTCAAATTCTGCAATTTTATTCAGCGATCTTATAAATAAAATGAAAGAAAAAATTATTATTATTGTAACTTTCATGGCATTACTCGACCTGATAAATAAAAGACAACTCAGTGTACGACAATCAGAAAACTTTGATGAAATTCGAATCAAATTGATTAGCTGAAACCCGAATGTAAAATATTCTAATAAGGATTTATATTGAAAAACGATTACCTTCAAATCATAGAATCTCTTCTTTTTGCAAGTGACTTACCATTGACAATAAACAAACTAAAATCAATTCTTCCGCAATCTGACAATAAAAGTATTAAAAATAGCATTAAATCCCTTAATGAAAAGTATAAGAAATCCGGCAGTGCATTAGAAATAATTGAAGTAGCAAATGGTTATCAATTAGTCACCCGGGAGGAATATTCTATTTATATTCAGCAACTTTTCAAAGGTAGAAGTGCAAACAAACTTACTGTCCCCGGATTAGAAACCCTAGCTATTATTGCTTACGAACAGCCAATCACAAAAATACAAATGGAACACATTCGGGGAGTTAATGTCGATGGTGTAGTCAAGACATTGTTGGAAAGAAATCTAATTTCTATTGCAGGCAGAGAAAAGGCCCCGGGGAATCCTTTACTTTATGGAACGACCAATTTCTTCCTTGAATATTTTGGAATAAACAACCTGAAAGATTTACCCAAGTTAAAAGAAATTGATGAATTATTAAAAGGAGACGAGGAATTTCTAAAAAGTCTTGATCAAATTGCCCTACAACAATTAGAGCCGGAAAAATTAGGAATAACAAATATCAAACCTGAAAACCAAAGTGAACTTGAATTAAATCAATCTCCAATTGTTTCCCAGGTGGAAGAAGAAAGAAAAAACGACAATGAAAATAAGACTGAATAAATTTCTTGCTTCCGCTGGTGTTGCTTCCCGTCGCAAATGTGATGAATTGATTACAGCTGGAAAGATTAAAGTCAACGGAAATGTGACAACAACTTTAGGACTACAGGTTGATGATGAAAAAGATGAAGTGGCATTTGAGGACACTATAGTTTATCCTGTTGAGAAAAAAATATATATAGTCATTAATAAACCGGTTGGATTTGTTTCCACAGTAAAAGATGAACATGACAGAAAAACAGTCATTGATTTAATTCCGTTATCTGAGAGAATTTTTCCGATTGGCAGATTAGATTATGAATCAACAGGTGTATTACTTATTACGAATGACGGCCCTCTTTCACATCGATTGACTCATCCCAGTTATGAAATTGAAAAAGTATATTTCGTATTATTGGATAAAATCGTCACACCAAAAGATCTTTATCATATTGAACATGGCATAATGCTGGATAATAAAAAAACCCATCCTTGCAAAGTATCGCAAGTAAGGGTATATGATAATTGCAGTTTGCTGAGTATTTCAATTCATGAAGGAAGAAACAGGCAAATCAGGCGGATGTTTGAATCATTGGAATATGAAGTTCAGGAATTGGATCGTGTACAATTTGCAAATATTGACTTAAAAGGAATCAAACGTCGAGAGTGGCGTTATTTAACAAATAAGGAAATTAATGAACTAAAGAAAATTGTAGGATATCAATAATTAACCCATGAAAAAAATCAAAATTGCAATTGATGGACCTGCGGCATCCGGTAAAAGTACTACCGCAAAATTAATCGCACAAAAATTGGGTTATTTATATATCGATACCGGCGCAATGTATCGCGCATTAACTCTCGCCATCATCAACGCAAAAACCGACACAGCAAATGAATCTGAAATAAAAAAATTAGCATTAAGCTGCAAGATTGAACTAAAACAATTGAAGACGGAATTACACACTTTTCTAAATGATAAAGATGTATCCGATGCAATAAGGCTTCCTGAAATTAATCAAACTATCAGCCAAATATCTGCTTATCCGGAAATACGAAAAATAATGGTGGAAAAACAACGCGAACTAGCAAGAGATGGTGGAATAGTAATGGATGGCAGGGATATTGGAACTGTGGTTTTACCGGATGCAGAAGTCAAAATATTTATGGATGCAAAATTAAGAAAAAGAGCTGAAAGAAGATTTCATGAATTGCAAAAAAAAGGCGTAAAGTCTAATTTAAAAGAAATTGAAAAAGAAATAGAGAACCGGGATAATATTGACTCTACCCGGACTGCTTCTCCGTTAAAACCCGCTGAAGATTCTATCATCGTCGATACATCAAATTTGACTATCGAAGAACAAACTGACGCATGTCTTAAACTTATTAATATATATTTTGAGAAAGTTTAATTGTAATTAAAAAGTAATTCCAAACTACAAACTCCAAGCAACAATTAAATACAAAATTACAACTTTCAATACTACAATTTTTTGCGATTTAAATTTTGGTTTTTGAATATTATTTGGAATTTGGTTCTTGTTATTTGGAATTTTTCCAATGAATATTTATTTATTATAAAAATCTTTAAACCAAAAAGCTGTCTTCTTTATGCCTTCAAATAAAGGAACAGCGACTTCAAATCCCAGCAACTCTTTTGCTTTAGTAATATCCGACAAAGAATGTTTAATGTCTCCGGCACGGGGAGGTTCATAAACAGGGTCAATATCTATTTGTAAAATATCCTGAAGATTTTTTGCTAATTCGTTTAATGTCATCCGATCACCACAGGCT
>DAOWAQ010000397.1 GCA_030634505.1 Calditrichia bacterium | reverse complement strand
TAATTCATCTCTTCGTATTCTATCAGCTATTCGTCCGGGTGTGCCAATAAGAATAGCCGGACGATGTTTTAAATCGATCTTATCGAGTGCACCAGCACGTCCACCATACACAGCATTCACCTTAAAACCCGATCCCATTTTTCGGGTTACCTGTTCAATTTGTTGAGCCAATTCACGCGAGGGAACAAGTATAAGAATTTGAATCTCTGTGCAGTTCACATCAAGTGTCTCTATTAAAGGCAATAGAAAGGCCAAGGTTTTACCAGTTCCTGTAGGTGAAAGTAATACCACATCAGACTTCAATTGAATAGTTTTACAGGCCTCCTCCTGCATAGGATTTAGTGCTGTAATTTCAAATTTATTGAGAATCGAAACTATGAGTGTATTGTCGGACATTTCTTTTTGATCTTTTGATATTTACTGTTCCTAATTGGACATCTTTTAGCCTAGTATACAAAGGTGCGGGCAAGATGCGTTCTGCGATGAAGCTAATAAATTCTGCGTTAGTAATAAATATGTTGACTATATTTGGTTTATATCGTAAACTTGTTTATCTTTGAAGCATAATTAAGTTATAAACTTACAAAATGGAATACACTTTTAACAAATGAAAAATTCAACTTTCACACCAGAACAAAGTCTATTGTTGATAACAAAAACAATAGAAGAGACTAAAGAACGATTCAAGGAAAATGGCCACATACTTGTATTTTGGGGCACCTTGATATTTATTGTATTTGGGAGCCAGCTTATACTTTCACTATTGGAATTATATAAATATACTATGTTTCCTGTCTACTTATTTCCACTTGGAGGAATTTATATGTTATACATTTGGATAAAAGAAAGAAAGCAAAACATGCCCAAAACCATCATAGGGAATATTTTAGGAAACTTAGGTTGGGTAGTAGGAATGAACCTTTTGATAATGGGATTTTTCTTTTCGAGTAAACTTGGAGAAGCCATAGGCCCTGTATTTTTAATTTTACTTGCCTTATTTATCATTGTTTGCGGATTATCTATAAAATTCAAACCTCTTACCATTGGAGGAGTATTAGTAAATTTAATTGGACTCGGGTCTTTCTTTCTAGATAGAGATTATCATGGATTTAGCATGATGTTAGGAGCTGTGGTAGGATTTATAATACCAGGAATATTACTTAATATAGCCCGGAGAAAAGAAAATGTTTAAAGATTTAGACCCCATATTGCACTCGCAACTGCGTTTATCAATAGTTTCAATATTGATGTCGGTAGATGAAGCCAATTTTAACTTCATCAAGGATGAAACTCAGGCTACATCGGGTAATTTAAGCATCCAAATTAAAAAACTACGGGATGCCGGGTATATTAAGGTGAAAAAAACCTTTAAAAACAATTATCCTAATACTTCTTTATCCATCACAAAAAAAGGAATTGAAGCATTTGAAAACTATGTAAACAATTTAAAAAAATATATCAATCCTAAATAATTTTTTTATCAATTAGGTTTATATAATAAACTACTTTATAATATATAATTAAACAAACATTCAAAAATATAAAGATGAAAAACTCAGTATTTACTTTTACGATTTCCATCCTGATAGTAACAGGATGCTACGCACAGAAAAACACGTATGAACAAATTGACAGTTCAGTTCTAAATTTCTACCGGCAATACAGTACATCTACCGATCCGGGAGAATATGCATATTTGTATGAAAACCTTCCAGATTCTTTACCAGAGCTTTGCAGCTTAATCAAATCCCAGTTCATTCATCCTTATGGTGAATTGAATAAATATCGTGAACAAATTCCCAAAGAGAGATGGAATGAAATGTTTAAGTATCCGAGCGTAAAATCAATTTTGGATGGCCTTGTATCCCATGACTCCTCAGGTTTAACCAAAGAAAGGAAACCTGAAGATCGACTTATACTGGGGTGCCAGCAAAATGCAATTTTACTGGCATCCATATTAAAATATCGTGGAATTCCTGCCAGGGTACGTTGCGGACATGTTACTTATTTAATACCTGATTTTCATACAAGTCACACTATTTGTGAAGTATGGAATGAAGATGAAAACCGTTGGATGCTAGTGGATCCTAGTACCGATAAGATTGATTTTAGTCATGAAAAATTTGACTTCAGTAATCAGGCATGGTTACAATTGCAAAAAGGGGAAATAGATCCCAACCAATATGGTATACCCCGCAGATATTCCGGATTTGTTTCGATAGTAGGGAAAGTTAATACAGATTTGGCATCCGTATTGGGAACCGAATATCCAATAAATCAATATGCACCCATGTTGGATTATGCTTTTGAAAACGATGACCAATTAACAGCAGAACATATTGAAACACTAAATAGGATTAGCGAATTAATGAAATCACTTGATGCTGATAATATTTCTAAATTACGGGAAATATACTCTAGCACTCCTGAAATTCAGATTATAAAGTCATTCGAATCGATTTCTGAAAATTAGCTGAGCTCGCAAGCTCGGTTCTGGTAATAACACAGGGGCCAAAGACAATTAGCCATAACGGTTTGTACATGCGCTGTTTAATTGGCACGGTCTTTTGCTTTTCTGCAAAAGGCGTGACAAGCAAAATGGCGTATGTACGTTGTTAGGTTATCGTGCTTCTACTTTCATATCTCTTCCATAAAAAAATGATTCTATCATGTTCTTTGTAAAGCACTAACACACAAGCATTAGTTATTCATGTTTATTGGAGTACCTTTGATAAAGGATTACTAATCTTTTAGTATCAATCATTCAC